>JANNWK010001091.1:0-14947 GCA_031408355.1 Myxococcales bacterium | reverse complement strand
GACTTGGCTAGCCGCCAACCCGGACTTCCCGCTGATAGGCCCGTTGCTGGACGAGCGTTGGCTGGCCTTCGTCATGAGTTGGGCCGGCGCCCTGTTCGACCTGTCGATCGTGCCGTTCCTGCTGTGGAAGCCGTCGCGCCGATTCGCTTACGTGGCGGTCCTGGCCTTCCATCTGACGACAGCCCAGCTCTTTCAGCTGGGCATGTTCCCGTACCTGATGATGTTCGGCTCGCTCTTGTTTCTCCCACCGGACTGGCCACGCACGGTCTTCGGGCTACTTCGGCCGGCGGAGTCCCCCCCGCCACCTGCCACAGCCCCGAGAGCGGGCTCCCGCCCCTTGCTCAGCCTGCTCGCCGCGGCGTTCCTGATCCAGCTCGCATTCCCGCTCAGACACCTGCTCTACCCTGGCCCGGTGTGCTGGACCGAACAAGGCTACCGCTTCGCCTGGAACGTGATGCTGATGGAAAAGAACGGCTCGGTCGACTTTCGCGTCGTGGAGCCCCGGACGGGCCACACGTTCAACGTGAGCCCGCGCGCGTACTTTACCCCTTACCAAGTCAAGATGATGGCTCCGCAACCCGACATGCTGCTCCAGGCAGCGCACATAGTGGCCGCAGACTTTCGCCGCCGAGGAGCGGTGGAGCCTCAGGTTTACGCCGACGCCTTCGTGTCGCTCAACGGTCGTCCCATGCAGCGCCTGCTCGATCCGCGAGTGGACCTGGCGCGTGAGTCCGACAGCCTGCGCCACAAGACCTGGATCTTGCCCCTGCTCGCCGAACCTCCAACCGCGCACGCCGCCCGACTAGGGAGCCTCAAGTGAAGCTGCGTTGGTTGTTTCTCGGCCTGGCCTTGGGCGCCTGGTTGGCGGGCTCAGTGGATTCCGCGCACGCAAACCCGCATCCCCTGCCTTTCTCGTATCCCTATCAAACGCTGCCCAAGGACAAGCTCGAAGTCGAAGAGATCGTCGATCTTGTACCGATCAGGGTGGCTCGCGAGAGACTGGATGGCACGCAAGAAGGCGTGATCGCCTTGCGCTCGCGCCTGCAAACGGAGCTGGAGTTCGGCCTGAGCGATCGCCTCGAGCTCGGCCTGTATTTTTCGTTTCGTCAGGCAGCCAGCGCCGATACGCCCGCACTTCGTTTCGACGGCCTCAAGCAGCGCCTGCGCTATCGCTTCGCTGAAGCGGGGGACCTGCCGCTCGACGTGGGCCTTTACCTCGAGGTGGCCGAGTTCTACGACGAGATTGAGATCGAAGAGAAGCTGCTGCTGTCGCGGCGCTTCGGCTACATGACCGCGGTCGTCAACCTTTGGGTGGAGCAGGAGTACTACTTCCAAACCCAAGAGACGAAGCACATCTACAACCCCACGGCCGGGGTCAGCTACGAGTTCTCGCCACGATTGATGCTCGGCCTCGAGTATTGGGCGCGCGGCAGATTCGACGAGCCCAAGCCCAGCTCCGTAGCCGCACTCGCCGACGCCACCGACAGCCACCCCGGCGCCCGACATTACCTGGGACCAACGTTGCTTCTGCAATCGGGCGAGGCCTGGTGGGCCACGGGCGTCTACGCCCGCCTGGACCACCTGGGCGAGGCCGCGATCGCCGACGACCCCTACGGCAAGGGGTGGGTTCGCTCGACGGTGGGGCTCGGATTCTAGAAACCGGCCGCAGCGCCAACCGGTTGAACCACATTATCTAAGTAGTTTCAGTTAGATACGCAGCTATCCGGGCACAATATCGGAAAACTCGCTTGACGGAATCGGGCGCGCGGAGCAACTTAGGAACCCTGATGTCTGCCTCCGCTCCCTTCGTTTTGGCGCGCTCCTCGGAGCTCTTGCCGTCGACGGGTTTGGAAGTGGGCAGCGTTGTTCTCGTCGTTAGCTCTGCGCTCGGGCTTATTAGCTCGGGTGCGGCGGCAAGCTGACGGAAACAACGTTCCCCGAAGCAGCCCCCGCACCCCTCGAGGTCCGGGGGCTTTTTTGCTTTCTTTCGCTACTTTTCGTAAAGCCAGCATCCAAAACCAGGAGACGCCCGTGGCCGCACCGCTGCAAAGCATTCCAGACCCCAAGCCGACCGAAACCGGTCCGAAGACGTTGACCGGCTCCCAGATCATTTGGGAGGCGCTCGCCAACGAGGGCGTCAAGGTCGTGTTCGGCTACCCCGGCGGTGCGATCATGCCGACGTACGACGCCCTCACCGACTACCCGAACGTGCGGCACATCCTGGTGCGGCACGAACAGGGCGCGGCGCACATGGCCGACGGCTTCGCTCGGGCCTCGGGCAAAGTCGGTGTCTGCATCGCGACCTCCGGTCCGGGCGCCACCAACCTGGTGACCGGCATCGCCACAGCCATGATGGACTCCATCCCGATAGTGGCCATCACGGGTCAAGTTTCCTCCGGCGTCATTGGCAGCGACGCGTTTCAGGAGACGGACATCACCGGCATCACCCTGCCCATCACCAAGCACAACTTCTTGGTGACGCGCGCCGAGGACATCGCGCCGACCATTCGCAAGGCGTTCTACATCGCGGCTTCCGGCAGGCCCGGACCGGTGCTGGTCGACATCACCAAGGACGCGCAGCAGGCCAGCGCCGAGTACCGTTACGACGGAGCGCCGGTGCGCATGTCGGGCTATCGCCCCGAAAGGCAGCCGGTCCCGGCCGAAATTCAGCGAGCCGTAGACATGATCAAGGCCGCCAAGCGCCCGATCATTTTCGCAGGCCACGGCATCATCAAGTCCAACGCCAGCGCCGCGCTCCTGGAGTTCGTGCACAAGACGAACATCCCGGTGGCGCAGACCTTGCTCGGCCTGGGCGGCTTCCCCGCGACCCACGAGCGAAGCTTGGGCATGATGGGCATGCACGGCGAAGCCTGGGTAAACAAGGCGATCCAGGAGGCGGACCTGATCATCGCGCTCGGCATGCGTTTCGATGATCGCGTCACCGGCAATTTGAAGACGTACGCGCTGAACGCCAAGAAAATCCACGTCGAGCTGGATCCGGCGGAGATCAACAAGAACGTGAAGGTGGATCTGCCGCTGCTCGGCGACGTGCGCGAGATCTTGCGCTTGCTCACGCCGCACGTGGACGGCGTCGACTGCGCGGCTTGGGTCAAACAGATTGAAGACTCGAAGGGCGACAGCGCGGTGCGTGAAATCCAGCATATGCCCGACAGCGGGCAACTGTTCGCAGCGCACGTGATTCACGACCTGTGGCGCTACACCGAAGGCCGCGCGCTGGTGGTGACCGACGTCGGCCAACACCAGATGTGGGAGGCCCAGTACTACAAGCACGACCACCCCCGGAAGCTACTCACCTCAGGCGGGCTCGGGACCATGGGCTTCGCGCTGCCCGCCGCGGTGGGCGCGCGTTTCGCCTGCCCGGACGACGACATCTGGGTGATCGCTGGCGACGGCGGCTTCCAGATGACCGCCTGCGAGCTGGCGACCTGCTCGCAGGAAGGCGTCAAGGTCAACATCGCCGTGATCAACAACGGGTTTCTAGGGATGGTTCGGCAGTGGCAGCAGTTCTTCTACGGCGGGCGCTACGTGGCGACGCCGATCAAAAGCCCGGACTTCGTGAAGTTGGCCGAAGCCCACGGCCTCAAGGGCCTGCGCGTTACGAAGCGCGATCAGGTGAAGGCCGCCGTCGAAGAGGCACGCGCCTGCAAGGAAACGGTACTGATCGATTTCCGCGTTGAGCAGGAAGACAGCGTGTACCCGATGGTGCCGGCCGGTGCAGACCTCGACAAGATGATCCGTCGGCCCAAACCCGTGGCAAGTGAAGAGCACAACCCAATCTTCGAAATTGGGAAAGACAAGCAATGAACCCTCCCGAAGCACCGCTGACCCATACCTTCGTCGCCTACGTGGAGGACCAGCCCGGCGTTCTGAACCGCGTGACCTCGCTGTTCCGCCGCCGCAACTACAACATCGTCTCGCTCAACGTGGGGCGAACGCACGAAGCGGGCATTTCGCGCATGACCATGGTGGTCGAAGCGGACGACGACAAGGCGCGCCGTATCGAGGCCAACTTGTACAAGATGGTGAACGTCTTGAGCGTGGAGGACATCACCCACAAGCCGAGCGTTGCCCGTGATTTGGCCCTGATCAAGGTCAAGGTGGGCCCCGACAAGCGCCCGGAGGTCTTGCAGCTGTGCGAGGTATTCCGGGCACGCCCGGTGGACGTGCACCCCGACACGCTGATCGTCGAAATCACCGGCGCGCAGGACAAGATCGATGGTCTGACCACCATGCTGGCACCGTTCGGGATCCTGGAACTCGTGCAGACCGGCACCGTCGCCATGACACGAGGCGAGAAGGGCGAAGCCGCCACCGCCGTCCAGCCCGTGCCAAACCTGAAAGGCGTCGTCGCCGCCTAGCTGAGACCGCTCGTGAACGAGCCGAGGAGGAATCGTCCAATGAATCGCAAGCCCGCCCCCGACTACGTCCGCATCTTCGACACCACGCTTCGCGACGGTGAGCAATCACCGGGCGCAACGCTGACCTCGGAGGAAAAGCTTGAGGTGGCGCGCGCCCTCTCTCGCCTCGGCGTAGATGTGATCGAGGCAGGCTTTCCCTCCGCCTCACCCGACGACTTCGCAGCCGTCCGCGAGATCGCGCGGACGATTGGCAATGAGGTGCCTCAGGGACGCCTCGTCGGCGAGCCACCCATCATCTGCGGGCTCGCACGCGCAATGGAAAAGGACATCCGGACGGCTCACGACGCCGTCTCGGTCGCGAAACACCCGCGTATTCACACATTTCTGGCGACCTCGCCGATTCACCGCGAGCACAAGCTCAAGATGACGAAGCCCGAAGTCGTCGTACGGACCCGCGAAATGGTCAGCCTGGCCAGCTCGCTGTGCGACGACGTCGAGTTCAGCCCCGAAGACGCTGGCCGCACGGAGCCGGACTTTCTCTACGAAGTGCTGGAGGCCGCGATCGAAGCCGGCGCCACGACGCTCAATATCCCAGATACGGTCGGCTACACGGTGCCCGAAGAGTTCGGCGCGATGATCGCCGGCATCATGAAGCACGTGCGGGGTGTCGACCAGGTAACGGTCTCGGTGCACTGTCACAACGACCTAGGGCTGGCGTCCGCCAACGCGCTGGCTGGCATACGCGCCGGAGCCCGCCAGGCGGAAGTCACCATCAACGGCATCGGCGAGCGCGCAGGCAACACGGCGCTCGAAGAGCTCGTCATGACGCTTCACACTCGCCCTGCGCTGTTCGGCCTGCGCACCAACATCGACACCACCCAGCTCACGCGCCTGAGCCGCCTGGTCAGCATGCGCACCGGCATGCTGGTACAGCCCAACAAGGCCATCGTCGGGGCCAACGCCTTCGCCCACGAGGCCGGTATTCACCAAGACGGCATGCTGAAGCACGCCCAAACCTACGAAATCATGACGCCCGAGACGGTCGGGGCGACCAAGACCCTGCTCGTGCTCGGCAAGCACTCCGGTAGGCACGCCTTTGGGGTCCGGCTCCGCGAGCTGGGGCACGCCCTGGAGGGGGAGGCCCTGGAGGCCGCTTTCCTGCGCTTCAAGGGGCTCGCCGACAAGAAGAAGCGCATTACAGACGCCGATTTGGAGGCCTTGGCAGCCTCAGAGGTCGGCCGCGCGCGCGAGTACTTTTCGCTCGAGGCCGTTCAGGTTACGTGCGGCTCCAACGGCATGCCCACCGCCACCGTCAAGCTCCGAGGCCCCGACGGCGAAAGCATCGTCAACGCGGCCGTCGGTACCGGACCCGTGCACGCCGTGTTCACGGCCATCGACGAAATCGTCAAGGCGCCCAGCGAACTCATCGAGTACACCATCAACGCCGTCACGGAGGGCATCGATGCCCTGGGCCACGCCAGCGTCCGAGTTCGCGCCGCTACCAGCGATCGCGTGAACCCCCAGCACGGCTCGGCCCAGACCCAGGTTCTCCACGGCAACGCCGCTGACTCCGACGTTATCGTCGCGAGCACCAAGGCCTATCTGGCGGCCGTGAATCGGCTGCTCGCCAGCTTGGGCACCTACGAGAAGTCCGAAGGACAGTCAGCGACTGACCCGCATGCTGAGGCGCCGCTCACGGCCAACTAGTTCCGAGAAACCATGGCAAAGACGTTATTCGAAAAAGTTTGGCAATCGCATGTGGTCGCCGAGGAAAAAGCACGCCCCAGCGTGCTCTACATCGATCTGCACCTGATTCACGAGGTGACCTCGCCGCAAGCGTTCTCGGGCCTGCGCGCGCGCGGCCTGCGGGTGCGTAGGCCCGATCGCACCCTAGCCACGATGGATCACTCGACGCCCACCTTGCCCAAGAAGCTTCAGGTGATCGATCCCGAGGCGCAAGCGCAGCTCGGACAACTCGAGAAGAACTGCGCGGAATTCGGGATCCGACTGTACCCGATCGGCGACGCCCGCAACGGCATCGTGCACGTTGTGGGCCCGGAGCGCGGCCTGACCCAGCCCGGAATGACCATCGTCTGCGGCGATAGTCACACCTCGACGCACGGCGCCTTCGGCTCGCTCGCCTTCGGCATCGGCACTAGCGAAGTCGAGCACGTGCTGGCCTCGCAGTGCCTGCTCCAAACCAAGCCGAAAACTCTGGAGGTACGGATTGAGGGGACGTTGCACCAGTCCGTCACCGCCAAGGACGTCATCCTCGCGCTGATCGCCAAGATCGGCACGGCGGGCGGGACAGGCTACGTGCTTGAGTACACGGGTAGCGCGATTCGCGCGCTAGACATGGACGCGCGCATGACGGTCTGCAACATGAGCATCGAAGGTGGCGCTCGGGCCGGCATGATCGCGCCCGACGACGTGACGTTCCAGTTCGTTGCCGGCCGCGAGTACGCGCCCAAAGGCGCGGCCTGGGACGCGGCCCTCGAGCGCTGGCGGCAGCTGCCGAGCGACGAAGGCGCGACCTACGACGCGCGCGTCGACATCGACGCCGGCTCGCTCGAGCCGATGATCACCTACGGAACCAACCCGGGGATGGGCGTGTCGATCACGAAATCCCTGCCAAACGCGAGTGACTTCAGTGCCGGCTCTGAGCGCGCGGCGTTTGAAAAGTCCATGCACTACATGGGACTAGAGCCGGGCAAGCCCCTGCTCGGGCACAAGATCGACGTGGTCTTCGTGGGTTCGTGCACGAACTCCCGCATCTCCGATCTTAGGCTCGCCGCCAGCGTGCTGAAGGGCCGAAAGGTCGCCAGCGGCGTGCGCACGCTCGTCGTGCCCGGTTCTCACGACATCAAGAAGCAGGCGGAGGCGGAGGGACTTGACCGGGTGTTCCTCGATGCGGGCGCCGAGTGGCGTGAGCCCGGCTGTTCGATGTGCATCGCTATGAACGGGGACCAGTTGTCGCCGGGGCAGTACGCGGTCAGCACCAGCAACCGCAACTTCGAAGGCCGCCAGGGCAAGGGCGGTCGCACATTCCTCGCTTCTCCGCTCACTGCGGCTGCCTCTGCCATCACCGGCAAGGTCACGGATGTTCGGACGCTCGTCTAGGCAGAGGATCTAGGTCAAACCAACATGGCAAGCTTTACTACCCTCAGTTCACATGCGGTCCTGCTCTCGGCGGAGAACGTCGATACAGACCAGATCATCCCCGCGCGTTTCCTGAAGACCCTGGACAAGCAGGGGCTCGGCACGCAGCTGTTTTTTGACTGGCGCTACCTGGCGGATGGTTCGAACAATCCCGAGTTTGCTTTGAATCGGCCCGAGGCCGCTGGCTCGCAGATTCTGCTGGCGGGCGACAACTTCGGCTGCGGCTCATCGCGCGAGCACGCGCCCTGGGCACTGATGGGCTGGGGCATCCGCGCCGTCATTTCGACCTCCTTCGCGGACATCTTCAAGGGCAACTGCCTGAAAAACGGACTACTACCGATCCAGGTAGACGCTGCCGTCCACGCCAAACTCGTGGCCAGCGTGCGGGCAAACCCCCAGGCCAAGCTGGCGGTCGATCTCGAGAAGTGTGAGCTTACCCTCCCGGACGGCAGCAACGTGAAGTTCCCGATCGACGCCTTCGCCCAGCACTGCCTGCTGAACGGCATTGACCAGCTTGGGTACATCCTCTCGTTCGACGAGCAGATCAAGACGTACGAGGCCGCTAGCGCCTAGCGACGAATTGCTGAAGGCCGCTGGGGCCTGCCCCCATACACTCGGGAGTGTCAGGATTCCGAGCGCAAGTCCCGAGCACGCTGGCGTTGCAAGGCGCGCAAGAACGCCTTGCGAGCCCGGTGGAGCCGCGAATAAACGGTGCCGACCGGCACGCCGATATTCTCGCCAATCTGGTCACAGGTCAGGCCTTCAAGCTCGAACATCCTGAACACCATTCGCTGCTCCAAGTTGAGCGAGTCGAGGATAGCGTCCAGGCGGTCAGCTGCCTGCTTCTTCTCCACCTCGCGCTCCGGAGTGGGCGTGGGCGCCGCTACAAAGATGACCGCGCTAGCGTCGGGAACGAGCTGCTCACGTCGAAAATGGGCGCGGCGCCGGTAGCCTGCAGCCACACGGAAGCACACCTCAAACAACCAGGTCGTGATGGCGCAGTGCCCAGCGTAGGAGTCGAGGCGACGGTGCACGACCAAGAACACCTCTTGGTACACGTCCTCAAGATGGGGCGAGCGCACTCCCATCCGGTACAGCGCCTTGTAGATAAACTCCCCGTGGCGCGCATGCACCTCGGCAACCGTCCAGCTCGGTCGCGGCGGCGACAGATCACTGAACGTTTCAACCGTGTTGATTAGTTCCGTCATCAGCTGGCTCTGGACAGAAGCCCCCGGCAGGGGGCCTGGCATCAAACGTGGGCCTTACGATATTCCAGTAAATGCCGCTAGTCAAGCGGTTGACTAAGTTTGAAACCCAGCGACCCTAACCCCGCGTCTCGTCACGGAATCCAGCCCGCCCCCGAGCCAGGATCCATCATGACGGAGAGCAGCCGAGACCCCTTGCCGACGAACGTAGTAAGCATGACGTCGTTGGAAAAGCGGCCCCGCGTCACCATTACCAACCTGGCTCAGATGCTGGGTATGGACAAGTCGAGTGTCTCCCTGGCGCTGCGCGACAGCCCGAAGGTTTCGCTGGCCACCCGTGCGCGAGTGCGTAAGGCGGCGGCGGACCACAACTACACTCCGAATTGGGCCGCGAAGCGTCTGGCCGGCTCCACGGGGCACGCCATCGGACTCGTTATGCCGAGCGCTTTCGGTTGCTTGACGGATCCGCCGGTGGTTCGCACCACACAGTCGCTGGCTCGCCTGGCGGCCACGCGCGAGCTCACCCTCAACTTGATCGCCCACGAGCACCTCGCAGAGTCCAGCGGAGAAACCCACTCCCCACTGCACGCCGATGGCCTGCTGGTGTGGGGGGACGTGCCGGCGCCCGCCGCGGTGCGCTTTTCGAGCGCCTACGGGCGACCGTCGATCGTGCTCGACCCGCACCACCCGAGCTACGCCAAGTACCGAGGCAATACGATCTCTATCGACAACCGGGGCGGGGCCAGCGCGGTGGTGGCACATCTGCACGAGCGCGGGGCCAAACACTTGGTCTTCGTCGAGTTCGAAAGCGCCCACTTGAGCCACGCGGAACGGCTGAAGGGCGCGCGCCAGGCCTGGCAAGCCCGGGCGCAGGCGGCCAGCTTCAGCAAGGTCTCGCCGGCAGAGCTGAGCGACGCGAAGCTCAAGCAACTCGTAGCCAAGGGGAGCGTTGCTGTGTTCTGTTCACACGACCGGGGCGCGATGCAGCTCTGGCATCGGCTGCAGCGCTTCGGGATTTCGATGCCGAAGGAGCTGAAGCTCGCCGGTTTCGACGGCGACGAGTACGGCGAGCTGGTCGGCCTCACCACCGCGCTCTTCGACGCGGAGGCCCTGGCCGAGACGGCCTTCAACTCGCTCATCGGCCTGCTCATGGGCCAGAAGCAGAGCGTTTCGGAGTCGGTGCCGGTCAACATCAGGATAGGGACCACCAGCTAGCCTGACCGCTTGACGAGTGGGAGGAAGGGGGACAGTCTTCCCGGAGCATGTCGCCCCGGCCTAGCTCCGCGCTTCGTTCTTCGCCCTCGTTTGGGCGGATTATTGGCTCCGGTGCGGCGGCCCGCTGACGGACTCCATCCTCGGCTCTAGCCCCCGCACCAGTAGGTTCGGGGGCTTTTTTGCTTTGTGCCGCTCTATCTCGTAACCACTCCCTACAAGTCAGCGCTTCCCATGGAAAACCCTCAAGCTCAAGAGTCCCCAACCAGGGAGGGCCCTTCGCTCGAAGACCCCAGACCGGTCGTCGAAATCTACGACACGACGCTGCGCGACGGCTCGCAGCGCGAGGGCATCTCGTACACGCTCGACGACAAGCTCCGGATCGCGGAACGCTTGGACGCTTTTGGGGTCAGCTATATCGAGGGCGGTTGGCCAGGCTCGAACCCGAAGGACATGGAGTTCTTCGAGCGCGGGCGAGACTACCCGTGGCAGTGCGCCAAGCTCTCCGCCTTCGGCATGACGCGACGCGCCGGCATCGCTGCGGAGGACGACAAGAACCTGCAGGCGCTGCTGGCGGCTGGCACGCCGGCCTGCACGGTCGTCGGCAAGACTTCGACCTTGCACGTTACCGAGGTGGTCCGCACAACGCTGGCCGAGAACCTGCGGATGATCGAGGAGTCGGTGGCCTTCCTCAAGGCTGCTGGGCGCGAAGTGGTCTACGACGCCGAGCACTTCTTCGATGGCTATCGGGCCGACGCGGCCTACGCGCTTGAGACCCTGGAGGCCGCCAAGCGCGGTGGTGCCCGCGTGCTGGTGCTGTGCGAGACGAACGGCGGCGGCCTACCTTGGGATGTCGAGGAGGTCGTCCGACGCGTCTTCCAAGCGCTCGCGCATCCGCTTGGGATCCACGCGCACGACGATGCGGGCTGCGGCGTGGCCAACAGTCTGGCTGCGGTTCGCGGTGGCGCGCGCCATGTGCAGGGCACGATCAACGGTTTCGGTGAGCGCTGCGGCAACGCCAACCTATCGGTGATCGTGCCCAACCTCGAGCTGAAGCTGGGGTACCGCGCGCTGGGCCCTGGCAAGCTTCGCGAAGTGACGGAGGTCTCCCGATTCGTGGCCGACGTCGCCAACCTGGCCCACGATGCCCACATGGCCTACGTTGGCCGCAGCGCTTTCGCGCACAAGGGCGGGATCCACGTGGCGGCCATGCGCCGGCACGTCGACTCCTACCAGCACGTGAACCCGGAAAGCGTCGGCAATCTGATGCGGGTGGTCGTGAGTGAGCTCTCGGGGCGTGGCTCGGTGCTCGCTAAGGCGGAAGAGCTGGGCCTAAAGATGGCCGAGGGCGCCGATCTGGAGACCCTGAACGAGATCAAGGCAGCCGAGGCTCGCGGTTTGTCGTTCGAGAGCGCTGAGGCCTCAGTGGCGCTGATGCTCTTGCGCCGGACGCCAGGCTATTCGCCGCCATTTCGCGTGCTCGACTACCAGGCCCAGGTCGGGAAACGGCAGGGCACCGAGACCTTCGCTGAGGGGATGGTCAAGGTCCAAATCGGCGAGCAGGTCCTGCACACCGTCGCCGACGCCAACGGCCCGGTCAGCGCGCTGGACGCCGCCCTCCGCAAGGCCCTTGCGCCCATGTACCCGGCCGTGGAACACATGCGGCTCGCGGACTACAAAGTGCGGATCCTAGACGGAACAGACGGAAGCGCCGCCATCACGCGGGTGCTCATCGACAGTCGTGACGAGCATGGCTCGTGGAGCACCGTCGGAGCCTCGGCGAACATCATCGAGGCCTCGATGCACGCGCTGATTGACTCGCTCGAATACGGCCTAGTGAAGAGCGATGTGCGACTCGCCGCCGACATCGCCCAGGGCTTTAGCAGCGGCGAAAAAGCACGACCCGGTCTCGGATCCAGCACTGAACCAGTAGAGGCACCATGAAAGCAAAGATCGTTGTGTTGCCGGGCGACGGCGTTGGGCCCGAGGTCGTGGCCGAGGCGCGCAAAGTGCTGCAAGCCGTGGCGGGCCTGCGAGGCCACGAGTTCTCGTTCGAGAACCAGCTGATAGGCGGCATCGCCATCGATGAAACGGGAGATCCGCTGCCGCCGGCCACGCTTTTGGCCTGCCAGGCTGCCGACGCCGTGCTGCTGGGGGCCGTCGGTGGTCCCAAGTGGGACGACCCCAACGCCAAGACACGCCCGGAGAAGGGGCTGCTCGCGATCCGAAAGGGCCTCGGCCTCTACGCCAACCTGCGACCGGTCAAGAGCTACCCGGAGCTGATTGACTCGTCCCCGCTCAAGCCGGATCGCGTTTCCGGCGTGAACCTGCTGCTCGTTCGCGAGCTCACCGGCGGCCTGTATTTCGGCAAGCAGTTCCGCGAACAAACGCCGCAAGGCCTCAAGGCCGTCGACACGCTCGAGTACACGGAGCGTGAAATCGAGCGCGTGGTCCGGCTCGCGTTCCAGCTGGCGCGCGGCCGTAGCGGCAAGAAGCTGACCTCGGTCGACAAAGCCAACGTTCTTGAGTCCTCGCGCCTTTGGCGCCAAGTCACGGTCGACTTGGGCCGCGAGTTCGCCGATATCACGCTCGAGCATCAGCTGGTGGACTCGTGCGCGATGCGGCTGGTGACCGCGCCCCGCAGCTTCGACGTCATCGTGACGGAGAACATGTTCGGTGACATCCTCTCGGACGAGGCCGCCGTGCTGACCGGCTCCTTGGGCATGCTCCCGAGCGCTTCGCTCGGCGAGGGCAAGTTGGGGCTGTACGAGCCGATCCACGGCTCGGCGCCCGACATCGCCGGCCAGGGGATCTGCAATCCACTCGGCACTATCCTGAGCGCCGCCATGCTGCTCCGGCACAGCCTCAGCCTGGAGGAGGAGGCCCAGTCCATCGAACGCGCCGTCGAAAAGGCCCTGGCCAGCGGAGCTCGCACGAAGGACCTTTCGCCCGGCTCGGGGCAGGCGCTGTCGACCGGCGCCATGGGCGACGCCGTCGTGTCCCACCTCTAAGGCGAATGACCGGCAAGCTCGACGCCGTGGTGGTGGGGGGCGGACCGAGCGGCTCCACGGTCGCCGTCCGACTCGCCCAACGCGGTCGTCGCGTGCTCTTGCTTGAAAAGGAGCATTTCCCCCGCTTTCACATCGGGGAGTCATTGCTGCCGTGCTCGATGCCGCTGTTCGATGAGCTGGGGGTGATGCCGGCGCTGCTCGAGCACGGATTTCTGCCCAAGTATGCGGCCGAGTTCGTGACCGCGGACGGAAGCGTCACACGCCGCTACGCTTTCGCGGACGGCATGATCCCGGGCGCGCCCTCCGCCTTCGAGGTGGACCGCGCAGAGTTTGATCAGGTCCTGCTCCAAAACGCCGCCCAGCAGGGCGTGGACGTGCGCGAAGGCATGACGGTGACGCGCTTCGAGCTGTCTCGCGAAGGCGTGAAGCTCTCGGCTCGTGATGAAGCGGGTCGTTCCAGCGATTTTGAGGCTCGGGTGCTGGTCGACGCCACCGGTCAGAGCTCGCTCGTGGCCGGCCGCCTGGGCCTGCGCGAAATGGACCCGGGGCTCAAGAACTTCGCCGTGTTCTCGCACTTCACTGGGGCCACACGCCACACGGGCGAGCGCGAGGGCGACATCACGGTGGTGCTCTCCCCGGGCGGCTGGTGGTGGGTCATCCCGCTCGCCGACGGGCGCACCAGCGTGGGTCAAGTCGGGCCAGGCAGCATGCTCGCCGGACGCAAGCCGGACGAAAGCTATTTCGAAGAGCGGCTGGCGGCTACGCCCTACCTGGCCGAGCGGCTCGCCAAGGCCTCGCGCGTCGCGCCGGTTCGCAGCGTGTCGGACTACTCCTACGTGAGTAAGCAGCTGGCGGGAGACGGCTTCGTGCTGGTCGGAGATGCCGGCGCCTTCATCGATCCCGTCTTCTCCACCGGCGTCTACTTGGGGATGGTCAGCGCGTTTCGAGCGGCCGAGGCGGTGGACGCCGCGCTCTCCCTGGGCCGCTGCTCACGCCGCGAATTTCTGGCCTACGAGAAGTGGCTGAAGAAGCAGATCGAAACGTACAAGCGCTTCGTCAAGGGCTTCTACCAACCCGAATTCGTGGAACTCCTGATGGCGCCCAGCGATTTCTTAGACCTACGCGCGGCCATTACCTCGCTACTGGCGGGCTTCGGCGTGGATCGCCCCGAGGTGAACGCGCGCGTCGCGGTATTCCTGGGGCTGGCCAAACTAAACAAGCGGTTTCAGCTGGCGCCCCGTCTCGCCGGCAGGCGTGAGGCCAGCCAGCGAGACTAGAAGCGCGAACGCTCGAGCTCTAGAAGTTGTGGATGAACGTCAACCGACCCGTGAGGTGGTTGTCGGCGTAAATGTCCTTGGTTTCGTAGCCGAGAAAGCCCATGAACGAGCTGCCTACGCCGACGTTCGACAGCAGCACGTTGGGGCCCACGGCGAGGCTGACAACACCAGGGTCGGCTTCGCTGTCGTGAGTCAAGTCGAGCTCTGGACCGACCGCGATATTGGACGTGAGCTTGTAGTCCACGATCGCTCGCAGGTAGAGCTGGTTGGAGACAGTGAAGCCTGGGACGAAAGCGGGGTCCGTGGGATCCCCTACTCCCGGGATATCGTCGTTGAACATCGTGTTGGCGTAGTACTGGACCCAGAGCTCAGCGTAGATGGGGTCCGGTCCGCCCACCACGTACAGCTGCGGGACGAGGGCCTGAGCCTTGCGATTACCCCAGTCGAGCTGGAGCCCGATCATCGGCGTGATGATAAACGGGCCCGCCGTGATGGCCGGACCGATGTCGAACTCGCCCAGAATGCCCGAGTTGACGTACATGTCGAAGGCGAGGCCAATGCCGTCGGTGAGCGGAAACGTGCCGCCACCCCAAAGTTGCAGGCCACTGGAGTCAGAATCGATCCGGATCCAGCCGGGGATCGGCGCCGGTCCTTCTGCGGCAGCCGCCTCCGGAGCGGCCTCCGGAGCGGGCGCGGCCTCCGGG
>JANNWK010001090.1:0-4947 GCA_031408355.1 Myxococcales bacterium | reverse complement strand
CCTGTTCGGAGGCCGCAGGTGCCAGCGCCGACGGCACCTGTACGGTGCTGCCCGCCGCCTCGGCGGGCAATCCGGCTTGCGCTCCCCAGGCGTGCAACGGCACGAGCGCGAGCTGCGTGGCCTGCACCACCGACGCGCAGTGCCCGAGCGGCCGCTATTGTTCGAGCGGCGGCAGCTGCCTGACCCGTAAAACGAACGGCAGCTCCTGTAACCTCGCCGCCGCACAAGACTGCAAGGTTGCCAATTGTCGCGCGTGTAGCGGGGCTGGTAACGGCAATTGTGCCGACGGCGTGTGCTGCGACACCGCTTGCACGGGCAGCTGCAACGTGTGCTCAGAAGCGCTGGGCGCCAGCGCCGAAGGCACGTGCAGCACCGCCCCCGTCGGCTACGAAGGGCCGGGCTGCGCCAGCGGCTTCGCCTGCAACGGTGCGTCCACCGGCTGCGCCACGGTCTGCAACAGCGACTCTGATTGCGCCACCACTCACTACTGCGCGGCCGATCAGACGTGCAAGGTGCGAAAGACCAAGGGCAGCGCTTGCAATACCGCCACCGCATGCCGCACCGCGGGCTGTCGCGAGTGCCAGAGCGGAACCGACGGCAATGGCTCGTGCGACGACGGCGTGTGCTGCGACCAGGACTGCAACGGCAGCTGCAACGTGTGCTCGGCCGCGCTGGGCGCGAGCGCCAGCGGCACGTGCACGGTGGTGCCAGCCGGCACCGACGGCCGCCCTGCTTGCGCCGGCGACGTGACGTGCGACGGCGTAACCGGCGCCTGCCCCGGCTCGTGCACCGAAGACGCGCAGTGCCCGAACGGCACCTTCTGCAACCCGCTGAACGGCGAATGCGAGAACCAGCAAGCGCAAGGCTCGACCTGCGACCGTGCCCGCCAGTGCGACAGCGACTTTTGCGTCGATGGCGTGTGCTGCGAAACCACTTGTGACGTCCAGTGCGAAGCCTGCGGTTAGACGAACAAGGTGGGCACCTGCAGCAACGTGAACGGACAGCCGCGCGGCGAGCGCGCGCTGTGCGGCGGCTCTCCGAGCTGCGACATCGGCGACTTCACACCTGCCCCGGAGTGCAACGGCCAGGGCGCCTGCGCGCCGCCCGCCGCCATCGATTGCCACTCCTTCGTGTGCGACGGGGACGGCTGCCTCGATACGTGCGAAAGCGATGACGACTGCAGCTCGGATTCGTACTGCCTCGTCGCCACGCAGCAGTGCGTCGAAAAGCGCTCGATCGGCTCGTCGTGCAAGGGTAGCAACGAGTGCGGCGCCCAAGCGCCGAACTGCGTCGACGGCGTGTGCTGCGAAAGCGCGTGCGACGGGCAATGCGAGTCGTGCGGCGAAGCCGCCAGCTTGGGCAGCTGCGTGAACGTGCAGGGGAGACCGCGCGGCGGGCGCCCGACCTGTGTGGGCGACGCGGTCTGTAACGGGATCAGCTTCACGCCCCCCTTCGAGTGCAACGGCCAAGGCGCTTGCGAAGCTCCGCAGCCCGAGGATTGCGGCGGCGGCTACAAGTGCAACGACCAAGGCTGCCTCGGCAGCTGCAGCAGCGATGCAGAGTGCGATACCGACAGCTCGTTCCACTGTGACGCCGCGCTCGGCGATTGCCAACCGACCGACACCGCCGAGTGCTCCGACGACCTGACCATGGCCATCCCGATCACCGGCGAGGCTGAAAATTGCGGCGCTTACCTGTGCGATCGCTCGAGCGGCACTTGTCGCAGCGAGTGCAGCTCGATCGACGATTGTGCCAGCGGCTCTATCTGCGACGCGAACCGCACCTGCGTACCCGAATCGGTGAGCAGCGCCGGCGCAGCCGACGGCTCATGTGGCTGCCGCGTTTCTGGTGACCCCACACAGCGCTCTCATCAGGCCCTGGCGCTGGCGCTCGTGGGGCTCGCGCTGTTGCGGCGTCGCCGCATCCCCCGACCGCGATCTGGCAAGATTGACTATAGAACGCGCCCCGCGTCGGGGGCAGTCTTTCGGCGGAGATGAGCGACAAAGGGCAGGAGGCGGCGCGACCGGCAATGGCGGCCGAACGCATTTGGCGTGACATGGTGGCTGGCCGGCTCGTCGTGCAGCGACACGAGGACGAGAACGGACGGCGCTACCTCTACTTGCAGCCCGCACCGCAAGGCGCGCCCGCCGTAGCGCTCACGGAGCGCGAGCGCCTGGTGGTGAGCTATCGAGCCTATGGGCAGAGCTTGAAGCGGATTGCGTTCGAGCTCGGGGTGTCGGTGCCGACCGTGACGCGCCTGCTGGCGGGAGCGCGACGCAAGCTCGGGCTGCACAGCGACCTGCAGCTGCCTGCCGTCTTCGGCTCGGCGCTGAGGGCACGCAAGCGTGCCTGAGAAAGCAGCTCCGTCCAAAGCGCAGCCGCCCTCCACCGACCGGCTCCGGCGCTGGGTCAGGCAAGCACCATTTCGCAAGCCGTCGGGTTTGCGCGTCGAGAGCCCTGCCGACGAGACCGGCACTATGGTCGTGAGCTTTCGGGTGACGGCCGCCGACTGGCGCGCCCTGCTCACCGAAACCGAAGCCGACATCGCCCGGGACATCCTGGCGGGCATGAGCAACGCCGCCATCGCCGCCAAACGGGGCACGGCCGTGCGCACCATCGCCAACCAAGTCGCCTCGATCTACCGCAAGCTCCGCGTGCGCTCGCGGCTCGAGCTCAGCTTGTACGCGCTAGCCGGCCGCCACACGTTCGAGCCCACGTCCCGGTAGCGAGCTGCGCGCGGTCGCTACGCGTGCGAGTGGCGAGGCGCCATGCTGACCAGCTGCGAGAGCGTGGTTCGCCCTTCTAGCACCGCGCCATCAGCGGTGGCGGCGAACACCATGCCGAAGTCGGCAAAGATGCTGACGAACGGCGCCTGCCAGCTCGGGTCGTGCCACACCCTTCGAAACGAGCGCACCCCCGCGTCGCTGAACCACAGCTCACCGGCCGCCCCGGCCCAGGCTCGCCCCAGCACGTCGACGTAAGCCGCCGAGAAGTCGGACATCTCGGGCAATTGCTGCAATTGCTGCTGCCCCTGCTCGAGCCACAGCGCATGGCCCGAAGCGCCAACTGCAACCGCCACCGAACGTTCCTGGCGACTGGCGCAGCTGGTCATCGCGCGCGCCTGGGTCGGTGCCAGCAGCTGCAGCTCCCAGCGCAGGGGCGAGTACACGCCAGTCAGTCCTTTGCCCTCCGCGCTGCGTCCGCAAACGAGCCAGCGCTCTTCGTCGAGCCGAGCAATACTGAGCAGCGCCGAAGCCTCGGGCACCGGCAGCGGCTTGAGCCAATGCCCGCCCGCGGTCGCACAGAGCAGCGGCGGCGAGCCGGCCCGCACGGCCAAGAGCGCGCTCAGGTCCGCCAGATCGCCGCTGGCGTCGAGCAACGTCAACCCTGGGTCGTTGCTGCGCAGGGCACGCGTGATGCCGCCGCGCGAGTATTCCACCACGCTGCCCCCCTCACCGCCGAGCAGCCAGCGCCCCGGCCCAACGCGCGTGGAGAAGCGCAACCCCGAAAGGCCACCGAGCAAGTGTGGAGGAATGTCGGTCCACTTAATGCCGTCGAAGTACACTAGGCCGCGCGTCGACGCGGCCAGGCAATGGCCGTCTGCGTCCCAACCCACGCGCGAGAGCACCCAATCGTGACCGTGCGGGTGACGCACCGTGAACTGCCAGCCATCCAGCGAAGGCGGCGCCGCCGTGAGTCGCTGTGGAGTGATGGGCGTTCGCCGCGTCGGTGGACAGCTCGACAGCCAGGGAATCAAGCTGGCGGCGAGCGCCTTGGCCGACTGCGGGCGTCGTGTCACGTCGGGCGACGTGGCGGCCGCCAGGGCCGCATCGAGCGCCGCGCACAACGCGGGCTCGTCGCGCAGCTCGGGGGCCAGCGCCTTGCAGGCAAGAAGCGAGCGGCGCTCGTGGCTCTTGACGGTTGCGATCACGTCCCAGATGTTCTTGGTCTGAAAATACGGTTCGCCTGTCAGCACGAAGAACGCCGTAGCTGCGACGCTGAAGATGTCCGAATAGAAGCCCGTCGGGCCCTCGGTTTCGGAAGCTTGCTCGGGAGAGATGTAGCCGGGCGTACCGATCAGAGCCTGGCCAAAGGTGGCCTGAACGCCGATCGGCCGAGCGATACCTAAGTCGGTAATCTTGAAGATTTCTCCGGTGCCGCTGCCGCAGCACAGCACGTTGTTCGGGTTCAGGTCGCGGTGGATGACGCCGACGTCGTGAATTTCGCGCAGCCCCTCCGTCATGTGCGTGAGCACCCGCACGGCGCGTTCGGCGTCGAACGCGAAACCGGTGGCTTGAATGTGGCGCTGCACGCGGTCGTCGAGCGTCGAGCCCTCCGAGCCGCCGTGCACGTACTCGATGGCCAGCCAGGGCAAGCCGATCGATTGGCCGGGGCGAGCTCGGTACTCAATCACTCCCACATCGAGTAGCCGCACCACGAACGGACAGGGAGGCACGCGCTCGTTCAAGCGACCAAGCGCCACGGCCTCCTTCTGCACGATCATGCGCGCAGTTTCGCCGGCCTGCATGATGATGGTCGGCAGAATCACCTTCAGCACGACAGGAGACGTGCCTTCGGGTGCGACGCGGGTGGCAAAGTACGCCACCGCCGTGCCGCCCTCACCCAGCTGACGCTCGATCTTGAACGAGACTCCCGGTTGGCTCTCCGACGCGACGGTCAACCCGACGAACGGGTCGTGCGGTGCGGGGTGGCGAGCCATGCGAAACCGACATTGTACACATTTGCCCCACCGAAGAACTAGCAGGCTGGAGAGAAATCCGGTTTTGGGGAGGGCACGAAGCGCGTCAAGCGTTGGCTTGGGCTGCCCACTTCCCGTCCATCCTCGCCACCTGCGGGTGGCCGCGGGTGGACGACCCCTCCCAAATCGCCGGCTAGGCCGGCTCAGGTAGGGGTAGCAGCTTGGCGAGTCGCACCAGATTGTAGCTG
>JANNWK010001089.1:0-10366 GCA_031408355.1 Myxococcales bacterium | reverse complement strand
ACAGCGTGTGCCTTGTAAGGCTCGTTCTTGCCCACGACCAGGTAGTAAGGGGCGGCGCTGCCGATCAGGGCCGCAGCCTTGCTTTCGGCTTCTCGCGTGCTGGCGGGCGGAACGAAGCCCGCGCTCGCGGCGTTGTGCGTGACTCGCACGCGCTCCGCACTTGCCGGCGCGAGCGCACGAACGCGCGCTGCGCTCGCCTCTGACACCACGATGATGCGAGTCGCGTGGGCCAGCGCCCAGCGCATGCCCTGCTGATAGAAGCCTTGGCGGAGCCGCCTCAGCCAAGGCCTGCGGTCCACGAGCTCGGGTTGCTCGAGCCACATCAGATCGTGAATCGTCACGACTGTCGCGCAGGGCAAGCCGCGCCCGAGCACGCTGAACGGGAAGTGAATGACGTCGCGCGGGCCCAACCGATCCAGGCTCGCGGGGCTGAGCAGAGTGCGAAGGCCGTCGGCGGGCGCGCTCACCGGCAAGCAGGTCACGTTGGGGGCCGTCACCGGCTGAGGACGTTCAGGGTGGGTCCAAATCCGAAATTGAGTTTGGGAAGCGAGCGCCGGGACTCGCTCGATGAGGGCCTCGACATACTGACCAATTCCACTGGCCTTCTGCCGCACATAGCGGGCGTCGATCACGCAGCGCCCTTCGCCTACAGCGCCCGACAAGTAGCCAGCACTCGTGCTGCTGGGCTCGATGTCAGCCGGGGTAAGCATCCTTCGCCGCGGAACCTAGACCGAAGCCGCCTAGCTCGCTACCTCGGGCCCGTCGCTCATTTGTGCTGTGATTTCTAAGAGGACCATGGCGCGCTACCGGCGTCGCCCAGGCTGTCGAGCGCGACGCCGCCCCCAAGCGAGGTGGCGGATCCGAGCCGCGACGCGACGGGCTTCTGAGCCTCCGCCTCGTCGTGTCTCGCGGGGGGCCGTCGTGTCTCGGGCACGGCCGAGCGCGACGGTCTGGACTGCAGCGTGGTGTCCGGTCAGGCCGCGCTCAATCTGGTGAAGACTGGTCCAGAAATAGAATATTAATTCTATTCATGCCAACGGGCGTCCTAAAAATTCTAGACACGAGTCGCTTCAGCGCGTAGTCTTCAGTGCATGAGGTTCTTGACCATGCCCGTGCTGGATGGATCGCGCGCTCATTGGCTGGGTTGCATGTCGCTGGCGGCCTCTTTCGCCGCTTGCTCGGCGAGTCCAGTACCCACCACAGCGAGTCCCGCCGGCGGGGCAGCCGGCATGACCCCTGTGGCCATGGGCGGCACCGGCGGCTCAGGCGAAGTGGTCGTCAAGGGCGGCGCTGCCAATCCCGACAACGGCGGAGCCGCCGGGCTTGGTGGCGCGGTGACCGTGGGCGGGTCCGGTGGCGGTGCCGCGACCGACTTCATCACGGAGCCGGAGGGCCAGCTGCCGAACACCACGCAGCCCGATACCATGGTGAACCTGCCGAGGGAGGAGTGGCCCAAGGGGCTCATCCTCGCTGAGTCACTCGAAGTGGGCCACCACCAGAATCAGCCCATCGTCGTGAATGGCTACCTGGGCGGCTCCGGCAACGCGGAGTTTGTCTGGTACGACATCAAGGATCCGACCAAACCCGTGCTCCTCTCGCGCATCGGGAGCCCGGGGCATGATCCCACGGCGGGGCCCAAGAAGGAAGGCGAGGCCGAGTCGCATCAGGTCTCGGTGGCACGCTACGGCAACAAGTTCTACGAGGTCACGACGTCGGGCTTGGGCGTGGACATCTGGGATATCACCGACGCCCGGGCCATGCGCCACATCAAGCTGGTTCCTCTCGAAGGCATCACCTATGGGGATTTCACCGATGCCGTCTGGGGCATCTACTGGCAAGGCGATACCATTTACGTCGGTGGTACCAGCACGGGCCTCCACATCCTGGACGCTTCGGACCCGGAGAACGTCACCTTCGTCAAGAAGCTTCCGACCTCGGCCTTCGGCGGCGTGAGCGCGGGCCCGCTGTTTGCGGTCGGCAACGTCCTGGTCATCACGACGCCGAAGGACAGCGGCGGCATCGCCACCATGGACATCAGCGATCCGCACAATCCGCTGCTGCTCGACTCAATCAAGCCGGCCAAGAGCTACATCGGCGGCATGTATGGGCGGTATGCGTATTTGCAAGGCCCGGTCCGCGCGTGGGACGTCCTGAGCGATCCGCTCGACATTGGCCTGACCCCGGACGGAACGCTCAACACGGACGCCTCCGAGTACGTGAGCTTCTCCGATGGCTACCTGTTCCTCGGCCATCTGCGCCCGAACGCGGGCGTGTCGAAGATCGACGTGACCGACGTCACGAAGATGAGCATCGAGAGCCGCGTCTGGGGCCGACTTGAGTTCACCAACGGCGACGACCAGTTCACGCTCGCCATCGGCAGCTTGATCGTGATGGCGGACGACGAACTGCCCTACCGCGGCATGACCATCGGCGTGCATTCGACGAAGCCCGACACCACGCCTCCGATCGTGGATTCGGTCGTGCCGAAGGACGGCGCCAAGGCGCAGTCGGTGAAGTCGCGCATTGGTTTCTCGTTCACGGACAACATCGAGCTTGCCACGGTGCATCCCGGCAGCCTGATCGTGCGGCCCACCGGAGGTGAACCGATTTCGGGTAAGTGGGGCCTGTACATGGGCATCCTGAACTTCGACCCGGACGAAGAGCTGCTGCCCGCCACGACCTACGAGGTCGAGCTTCCCGCCGGCGGCGTGAAGGACTTGGTCGGCAACGGCATCGCCGCTGCGTTCAAGTCGACGTTCACGACCAAGTAACTGGGCGAGTTCTTGCGCATGCGAACGCGACTCGGGCTTCGCTCCTGTTTCGGTTGGGTGGCGTTGCTAGTCGCGTGGACCGTCCCGGCGCAGGCCGTCACGGCTGTCGTGGCGAACCGCGAGCCGTCCTTGGTGGGGGTCCCGAAGGCGTTCGACGTGCTCGTCACCGAGGCGGTCGGGCCCGCTCAGATCCGTTGGAGTTTCGGCGACGAAATCCGGACGGAGTTTGAGATTGGGGTGACGCAGCAGCTTCACACCTACGCCAAGCCGGGTCACTACGCCGTGCTGGTGACGGTCAAGGACGACGAGGGTTTTACTAGCGTCTCGTTCATTCACACCGTCCACGAGCCGCTCACACCGAAGCGGCCGAGCGTCTCGACGGACCTCATCTACGACGCGGCGCGCGAGCGCGTTTACAACGTTAACTCGGACAACGACAGCGTCTCGGTGACCGACGCCGTCGGGCTGGTCAAACTGTCGGAGATCCCAGTGCTGGGTCGACCGGAGAGCCTGGCCCTCGCACCGGGCGGCCAGCTCTGGGTGCTCCACAGCGAGGCCCACGCGATCCTCACGCTCGATCCGGAGACGCTCACCCCCGGCGAGGAGTTTGCGCTGCCCTACGGTTCGCAGCCCATGGGCTTGGTCATGAGCCCGGCTGGGGACGCCGCTTACGTGAGCTTGATGGCGCTCGGCAAGCTGCTCAAGCTCGACCCTGCCACGGGCGCGGTGCTGGGCGAGCTTTCTGTGGGCCCCTGGGCGCGTGGCGTCTCGGTCTCGGGGGACGGTCGCGACGTGTACGTGACGCGCTTCATCTCCCCCGATACCCACGGTGAGATTGTGAAGGTGGATGGCGCCTCCTTCGCGGTTGCAAGTCGCTTCGAGCTCGCGCCGGACACGACGACGGCTGACTCGGACCAGCACGGGCGAGGTCTGGCAAACTACTTGTTCTCTGCGGCCATTTCGCCAGACGGCCTGCGCGCCTGGGTGCCGTCGAAGAAGGACAACATGTTCCGAGGCCTGCTCCGAGACGGCGAGGCGCTGACGCCCGACAGTACGGTTCGCCCGCTCGTGTCGGTGCTGGACCTCATCGCCGGCCAGGAGCAGCTCGAGCTCCGCATGGATCTTGACGATCGCAACTTGCCCTCGCACGTCGAGTTTAGCCCGCTCGGCGACTACGCGTTCGTGAGCGTGACCGGCTCGGCGTTGATCGAGGTGCGCGACGCCTATACGGGCGCCTTCATCACGGCGCTGAAAGAGGCCGGCATTGCGCCACGAGGCCTGGTGCTCGGCCCGAGTCGTCGGCTGTTTGCGCACGGCTCGCTCAGCCGCACGCTGGCGGTCTTCGACATGAACGATATCCTCGGCCTTGGCGACCAGACGGCGAAGAAGCTGGCTGACATCGTCACGGTGGGGACGGAGAAGCTCGACGCGCAGGTCCTGCAGGGCAAGCAACTGTTCTTCAATTCTGCTGACGCGCGCATGAACGGGGAAGGCTACATGAGCTGCGCCTCGTGCCATTTCGATGGCTTCGAGGACGGCAGGGTTTGGGACTTCAGCAGCCTGGGCGAAGGCCTTAGAAATAGCGTTTCGCTGCTGGGGCGCCGCGGTACCGGCCAGGGCAACGTGAACTGGAGCGGGAACCTCGACGAAGTCCAAGACGCCGAGCACAACATCCGCAATCTGTTCGGCGGCAAAGGCTTCCTCAGCGACGCAGCCTTCGCCGCCACCACACCGCTTGGCGAGCCGAAGCTCGGTCAGAGCGTGGAGCTGGACGCGATGGCCGCCTATGTGGAGTCGTTGACGGCGGTGCACCCGAGCCCGTTTCGCAGCCCTGAGGGCGGGCTCACTTTGGAGGCGCAAGCGGGCCGCCGACTGTTCAAGAAGCTGGGCTGCGGGTTCTGCCATACGGGTGCCGACGCGACCGACAGCGTCCGTGGCAAGCTCCACGATGTGGGAACGCTCAAGCTGAGCTCCGGCACACGCTCGGCCGAGCCCCTGCTGGGCATCGACACGCCCACGCTGCTCGGGATCTGGGAGACCGCGCCGTACCTGCACGACGGCTCGGCCGCCACGCTTGCGGACGTGCTGGTCACCGCCAACCCGGACGACCGGCATGGCTACGTCAGCGTGCTCGCCGCCACAGAGGTTGCCGAGCTCGTCGCCTACCTGCAGCAGCTCGACAGCACGGTGGATCCGGAAGAGGTAGGCCCTGGCGGGGCAGGCGGCGCGGCCAGCACGGGAGGCGCCGGCGGCACTACCCCGAAGGCGGACGAGCCCGGGGAGCCCGCCGGCTGTCGCTTTGCGCCGCCCCGATCCAGATCAGCGAGCTCAGCCAGCGCAGCGCTGCTGGCCTTGTTGGCGCTGCTTGCACGCAGAGGCGGCCCACGCTCGCCCCGGAGGCTGGCATGAAACGCTGGCTGCTTGGGATGGCGTTTGCGGTCTCTGCCTGCGCAGGTCCGGCTCCCGAAGGAAAGTCGGCAAAGAGCTGGGACGATCTGCCGCCCGTGTTGGCGCCGCTCTCCGAGCTGAGCGAGCTGCCGGCGCGCGAGGAGCAGTATCGCAAGCTCTGTGAACTGCCGCGCCAGGACAGCCTGTTTCTGGCAGTGTGCGCGGGCGAGCGGCCCGAAATTCCGGATCTGGCCAGTCTGATCCGCCTGCTCGGCTTGCATGAGGACCGAGCGTTCGCTCTGACCGGGAACTCCACCTCACTCGTCAAATCCAGCGTCTCGGCCGTGAACCCGCGCGCCATCATCTTCCCGCGCCCCGACGAGGCGCTGACCCGCGCGGCGGAGTTTACCGTGCTCACGTTCGTGCGCGGCGAGCCCGTGGTGGAGGCCGTGAGCCGCGATCTGAGCAGTGGCGAGCTCAACTTCTACCTGCTGAATTTCGAGCGTGCCTGCGACTACGAGGGTGGCTGCGATCTGACCAGCCTGTTCAGCGAGGAGCTCGAGCGCGGCTGGACCGCTTACAGCATTTACACCGAGGAAGATCTCGAAAATACCCCGCTGGATTGCCGCTCGTGCCACCAGCCGGCGGGCTTCGGTTCACCGAATATCTTGCGGATGCAGGAGCTGGCCAGCCCGTGGCTGCATTGGTTTCCTCAGCGCTTCGTGCAGCGCACGGATTCTGACCGCATCTTGACCGCGCAGTTCCTGGAGGCGCACGCGCTTGACTCGCAGTACGCGGGGATCCCGATCGCGAGCATCGAAAGCGGCGTGGACGAAGGCAGCGGCGCGCAGTTCGAAGCGGCGCTGGTGGCTGAGGGGCACGCCGAGCAGCCCAACGTCTTCGACCCGCGCATCGAAGCCGAGGCGAAAACGGGGGAGGAGAGTCCCACCTGGCTTGCCCAGTTCGAGCTGGGCTTGCGTGGAGACGCGATCCCGGTTCCGTATCCGCTGGCGGACGTGACGGACCAGGACAAGCGGCAGGCCGCGGTTCAGTCGTATCTTGGCGTCATCTCCGGCGCGCAGCCCCGCGAGTCGCTGCTCGATCTGCGCGACGTCTTTTCGCAGGATGCTCTCGAGAAGCTCAGTCTTGTCCCGCAGCCTGGCTCCGACGGTCGCAGCGTGTTGGTTGAGATGTGCTCGCGCTGCCACGACGGACGCGGCAACCAGGCGCAGACCCGGCAGCGGTTCAACGTCCGCCGCCTGGACGAAATGTCGCGCGACGAGCGAGATACGGCCATGTCGCGGCTAGTCGAACCTGTGGGCTCGCCCTTGAAGATGCCGCCCTGGCGCGCCGGTACCCTGACTGAGGCCGCGCTCGAGAGCGCGCTGGCCGAGCTCCGCAAATAGCGGCTAATCAAATGACCATCGCTCGCCCGTCCGCGGTCTGATACTTCCGGGGGGTGGGCGGCGCGGGGACGCTGCGGGGGACCGCCCACAGATTCAGCTTCTTGCCCTAAGCGGGAAGTCGCGGCATGAGTGGCCCTGCCCCATGAAATCCCGACAGCCGCCCCCCGAGCTCGCGCCGACGCGGCTGTCCGACGTGGGCTCGACGTCGCGGGCCAGTCAGGTCCTGACCCCCCGCGGCGGCTTCATGGCTCGTCCCGGCCTGAAGGCACCACCCACTCACGCTGTGGTGGTACGGGGCGGCGACGCGCCACTGCTCGCGCACATTCCCGCCGCAAGACCTAGCGCTCCGCCGACCGTCGCGCCCGAGCCTCCGGCCCCCCCGGCTCTCCGGGAGCGCGAGCCGGACACGCTCCAGGCCGTGCCAAAACGGCACTACCAGGTACCCGTCAGCCCAAAGCCGGCCCCGCCCGGTGCCGTACTCGAGTCCGTGCCGCCGGCGAGCGAGGCTCCGACGGTCGAAAGCGTGCCGCCGCCCGCGATGTCGCGCCGAGCGCCAGCGCGCCGGGCATGGACAATCGTCGCGGCGGCTGCCGCAGGGCTCCTGTTCGGCTTGGCTTCGGTGGCGACCACCCTGCGGCTCGACGTTGGATCGGCGAAAGCGGGCGCGCCCCAGACTCCGGAAGTGGCTCCACCCCCGCCCTCGCGGCCGGAGCCGAGCGGGTTGCTATCCGGTTCACCCGAGCCTCGCGTGCACGCGGTGCCGGTGCCGGTGCCCGCGGAGCGATCGGCTTTGGGCAAGGCCACGCCGCGTGCCCTGCCCGCTCCCTTCGGTAGTGTCCGTGGGCCCGCCGCCCGCCGCACCATCTTCTAAACGGTGCCCCGCTCCCCACTAAATGATGGGCCCGTCGCACAGGCTCGCCAGCCCGAACACGTCTGAGGCGATCCCCGAGGCCTTCTGCACCGACACGAGCAGATCATTATTGCTGCGACCGTTGGCGTTGACGATGCGGCCGGTCTGAAAGGCGCCGCCCGCTTGCCCCGCCAGCACGAAGGGAATGTCGGTCAGGTAGTGGCCGCTCGCGCTGTCGCTCCAGCACTCCATGCCAAGCAGCACCGAGCTGTTGTAGAGGGCCGTCTTCCCGTCGCCGTCGTCGATGCCTTTGAGGGCGCTCAAGAGCGCCGCAAATTTTTGGGAATAATAGCCGCCCATCACGTTGAGAGCCGCCGAATTGTTGCTGTGCTCAAGCGAGTGGTGGGCTTGGCTGACCCCCTGGCTCGGCCAGCGCTGACCGCTCGACGCGCCTGAGAGCGTGAAGGCGACCACCCGGGTCAAGTCCCACTCGAAGGCGAGCTTGATCAGGCCGATCATCTGATCGTGAACGGGGGACAGATCGTCCAGGTTGTTCTCGTCCTGGCCGTTGCCGCTCGGCCTGGCGGAGGCCGGGCACAGCATGGCGCCACCGCCGCCGCCGTCGAGTGCGCTGAGTTCGGCGTTGTTGGCTTTCTCCACCTCGCGCCAGCCGTCGAGCAGGCCATCGAGCTTCTGGGCATGCTCCGAATCCATGCCCAGTGCCCGCTTGGCGTCAGCGATGTCCTCGAGCCGGAAATCCAGCAGGCTCTGCTTGCGCATCAGCGCGGCGCGCAGTGCCGTCGTGTCGGCGCCCGGCTGGTTCGAATCTTTGGAACAGAGCAGGTTCACCCGTTGCATGAGCTGGTCGTAGACCTGCCCGGCGTTTTGGATGGGCTCGATGGCGTTGCCGTATTGGGCATCGCCGGCCTTGCGTTTCCGGTAGGAAATGTAGCGTTGCCCGAGCCCCACGTTGTCGGCATCTGAGTGCGCGCCAGCGCCGAGGTGAAGACTTGGAAACGGCAGCGCGCTCAATTCGGGCCGCGTTTGGTAGTGGTTGGCGATGGCGACGTCGATCGATTCGTGGTCCGTGTAGGCGTAGTAGGCGTCGTTCTTGGAGTAGTGGTAGCTGTTGCCCGTGACGCAGCCGAGCAGTCCTCCGCCGTGTTCTTCCTGGTAGCCGTCGGTCTTGGCAGAGCCGCCGTGAATGCCCATGCCTTGGAACAAGATCAGCTCCTGGGCATGCGGCTCTAGGGGCGCGAGCGGCGTTCTGGCGAGGTCTGTGATGGCCGAGGGGCGCACCGAGGGTGAGTGGAAGGAGCCGCCCTTGAAGAACATCACGAAGCGTGGCGCGCCAGCGAAGGAGCCGCCGGCGACGTAGCCCATAGCGCGGGCTACCGGCAGGAGCAGAAAGGCCAAGGGGCCAAAGCTTTTGACCAGATCGCGACGGCTGAGGGACTGGCGCTTCATGGGGACTCCGTGCGCTGTGAGAAGCTTGGCGAGTTGGCCAAGGTGCGGAGCATACCGAGGAGGTCGTGCGCTTCATCGCTGGCGAAGTTGAACAGCATCTGCCGGAGCAGGGGATCGTCGGTCGGTTCCTCGTCGCGGCCCGTGTAGAAACGGAAGAGTTGCCTGGTAAAGCACTGCTGAAATCGCAGGGAACGGCTGAACCCCCGGAGCGCCACCACGGGCGAATCGGTCGTCAGCTTGCCTTCGTCTAGGAAGTCAACGGAGATGCTGGCGTCGACAGGCAAGCCAGCGTCGCTGCTGCGGAACCGACCCATGGCATCGTAGTTCTCCTGCATGAACCCGAAGGGATTGATGAATGCGTGGCAACCCGCGCACTTGGGCGGCGTCGTGACGCTCTCGATGCGCTGCCGCTCCGTGACGCCGGAGGTGGCAGGAACCGAGGTGTCAACGTCGGCCGGCGGCACCCCGAGCGGTAGACACATCACCTTGCGCGTGAAGAAGACCCCGCGCTTGACCAGCCGGGTCGTCGTGGGGCCTGAGTGCGACGCCAGTAGGGCCGGTTGCGTGAAGATCCCCAGGCGCTGCTCCGGGTTTAGGTCGAGCAGGGTCGTTGTCCCTGGCTTGTCGACGCCGTAGATGAACGCCAGCGCGTCGGATACGAAGGATTGCGTGGACTCGGTGACGTCGCGCAGCTTGGGCGCGGCAAGGGTTAGCTGGTGACGCAAGAAAGCCTTGGTTTCCTCGACCGCTGCGGCCGCGACCTCCGCCGTGAATTCGGGGAAGACACCCGGGTCGAGGTCGATCTCGTCGGGTTCTCGGACCTCGAGCCAGGCGATAAAGAACCTGAGCAGTTTTTCGCGCGCTTCCGGCCGCGCAAGGACGCTTTCGGTGGCTTCTGTCAGCTCGGCCTGCGTCATCGCTGCAGGCGCTCGGCTCGGTACCTCGAGGCCTACCGCTTCCGGTGGGGCGTCGGCGAGCGTGTAGCTGAGATTCTGGAGCAAGCGAGCCGCCCCGAGTCGTCCTGTGTCTTCAGTCTCGACTTCGTCTCGGAACACGTAGTGGGGTGAGCCGAGGGTCACGTCGACCAGATCCGCCGTAGCAGCTGCCAGGCCGACCTGCGCCACACTGGCCACGAAGAACGCAGCGTAGCGAGCGAGTTGTGCGTCGGTCACCACCCCGCGAAAGGCCCGGTTGACGAAGCGTGTCGCTTCAGCGGCGAGACAGGCCGGCGAGTCGCCGCTGGCGGAGCAGTCCAGTACGCTGCGCGGCTGCGCCTTGGCGCTTTTCGCCATCTGCTCCACCCACTGCGTGAACGGGGTGAAGCTGGCGGCGCTGAAGCCCAGGTTGGCTGCGTACTCGTAGTTTGTCTGGAGCGGGTCCCGCGGCAGCGTCGCCTGCGCCATCGCGCTGTAGTGGAGCGGCAGCAACGCCTTGCTGGTGAGATCCAGTTGTGTCCGAGTGAGTCGGAACAGACGCTTGCTGCC
>JANNWK010001088.1:0-3489 GCA_031408355.1 Myxococcales bacterium | reverse complement strand
GCCGCCGCCGCCTGAGGCGGGCGAGAGGCGACCGAGCAGCTCGCCTCCGCCTCCGCAACCGGTGAGCGCCAGCCCAATAATCAGGCCGCAGTGAGGGAGCCGCAGGCAACGCACGCGCTTGAGCCTGCCACAGGACCATCGGAACGCGAGCTGCTCGTTTGGCGCGGAGCGTGGTGAGGGCTCCCGGTGACGGATTGGATGACTGATTGGACGCGCTCGCATCACCTTGATTGTATGGCTGCCTTTCCGGGTGGCCTTAGCGGTAGCGGTGACGGTGACCCATCCCCTTCAAACCAATCATTCGGTTCGCTCTTTCGTCGGGAGCTACCGGCCCTTGACGGTCGAGTTCGGGTCCGTCATCGTAGGTCTCAGCATGGCGACCGCCGCCAACAGGGAAGGGCCCGCACAGGGTCCCTCCGCGGTCCTCGCGCCGCCCAAGGACGATCTGCTCGAGCTAGCGCGGGCGGCCGCCCTGGGACAGGAAAACGCGGCCCGCACGTTGATGACGGCGGTGGCCGGCGGCATGTTGCGCAGCGTGCGCAAGGTGCTGGGGGCGCACCATCCGGACGTGGACGACGCGATGCAAGACGCCGTTATCGCGTTCGTCTCCGCGCTGCGCGAGTTTCGGGGAGACTGCCACGTTGCGCATTTTGCCAATCGCGTGGCCGTGTTCACGGCCATGGCGGTGCGTCGCCGTTCGCAAACGCGCGCTCGCTTCACCGATCTCGGTGCCTCGTTGGCGGAGCAGGAAGATCTGCATGGCGCGTCGCCGCTGGCCGGCGCCCTGGCCAAGCGGCGTCGCGAGCTGGTGAGAGCCTTGCTTGACGACCTGTCGGAGCCCATCGCTGAGGCCGTCGCGCTCCACTTCCTGCTCGGCTACAGCGTCGAAGAGATCGCCGCGGCCTCGTCCGTGCCCGTCAATACGGTGTGGAGTCGGCTTCGCCTCGGTAAGCAGCGCCTGCGCAAGGCGCTCACGGACGAACGCTTTGCCGAAGAGCTAGGAGGGCTTCAATGAAGTCCTCGGAGTGCGGGGGCGAGCTGATGCTGCGGCAGCGCCGCGGCGCCTGCTCGGCGACGGAGCTGGAGGCAGCCCGCAGGCACTTGGCCAGTTGCGACAGCTGTCGCATGCTGCAGCTGATCGGCGCGGATTTCGAGGACGAAGGGCTGCTGGAGCCTCAGGATGACGAGCGCATTCGCCGCTACGTCGAGCTTTCGGCCGTCACGGCTCGAGGCGCTTACGGTCGGGCTCCGGTGATCCCGCGACTCGGTCGGCTGCCGCGCTGGGCGCTCCAGTTGGCCGCCGCCGTTGCGCTTTTGGGGGCGGGTGCGGCCGGGGCGCAGTGGTGGAGTGGTCTTCGTACTCCGGCCGTTACTGTCGCCACGACGCCTGTGCGCTGGTCGGCGCCGAAAGCGGCTGCGCCAGCCGTGCGCGCCCCGATCCCGGCTGAGCAAGCGGCCCCGCGACTCGCAAGCCCCAGCGCAGCGCTCGACGGCAGCGCCACCGCCGCAGTCTCAGGGCCGTCACAGGCTCCACGGTTCGTTGTGCCGGAATCGGCCAGTCTGCTGTTCGCGAAAGCGAACGACGCGAGGCGAGCCGGCGACACCGCAGCTGCGGCCGTGCTGTACCGGCAGTTGCAGGCAAGCTTCCCAAGCTCGGCGGAGAGTCGGCTGTCGCACGTTTCGTTGGGCCGACTGCTGCTCGACAGCGGCTCGCCCGTCACGGCGCTCCAGCAGTTCGACCGCTACTCGAGCGCGCCAGGCGGCGAGCTGAGACTCGAAGCGCTCTACGGGCGCGCCAAGGCTCTGGTCGCGCTCGGCAGAGCCGTTGAAGAGCAACGAGCCTGGCAGCAGCTCCTCAAGGAGTTCCCGGCCTCCGTCTACGCGGAGCGGGCCAGAAAGCGGCTCGGCGAGCTACGCTGACCGCTCCTCGCCGCCGCCTCGGATGGGTCGTGTTCGGCTTCTTGCTGGTGAGCCAGCACTCGCCCGCCGCGCTCTCCGAGCTCAGCCCGGAGCCCGCCCAACCCGCTAGCGCGAGCCTCGAGGCCCCGAACCCGATGCGAGTCGTGGTCGTCGTGATCGGGGGCGCCGCGAAGCTTTCGGCGCTGCGCACGGCGCTGGGACCGCGGGCTCTGCGCGGCGCACAGATCACCTGGCTTGGCGCCACGCGGGTGGGGGAGCGCGAGCTGCTGGAGGTCTATCAGGAAGGCCCCGTCGCGCGTTGCTTCGTGGACCTATCGGCTCTACCGAAGGCGCGGCTCTACTTTGCTGACAGTGCGGCCCAGCGATTTCTGGCACGCGAACTGGCGCTTGGGCAGGGGTTGGACGAGCTGGGGAGGGAGGCGCTCGCCCAGGTCATCGAGTCCTCCGTCGAGACCTTGTTGGCAGACGCAGCCACCACGCTGAACCGCGAGCAACTGCGCTCCTTGCTTGTGCCCGAGCCGCCCTCGGCGGGGCCGCCTGCCAAAAAAGTTGCGCCGGCGCCTAGCCGGAAGCCTGGCGCGGCGCTCAGGGGAGGCTGGGGCGCCTTCTACGGCCTGCGCGCGCTCTCGGCCGAGCGCGTCAGTCACGGTCCGGGGCTCTCGCTGCGGCTTGAGGTCCCGTTAGGCGGTGCCAAGGTCTGGGCCTGGCTCAGCGGCCAGTACCTGTTGCCCGTCGAACTCTCGCAGCCGGTTGCTGGCGTTCGGCTCACGACCTTGGCTCCGCGGCTTGGCGCCGGGGTGGCGAGACCGGTCGGCAGATCCTTCCAGGTCGGGGCACGCTTGGGTTTCGGTGTAGACGTGGAGCGGCTAGCGCCACAGGAAACCGGGACGAGCCAGCTTGTACCGAGCGAGGCGCGCTGGGTCCATGCGGCGCTTGCCACCGGTGCTCTCGACGCGAGCCTCCGGCTTGCGCCCTCGCTTTGGCTTACCGGCAGCGCGCTTTTGGACGCAGATTTTCGCCCGCGCCACTACGACGTGGAGACAGCCGGCGTGGCGCGCGCCGTGCTTGAACCCTGGCCGTTTCGCCCCGGCGCCATGTTGGGCGCCACGGGGACGTTCTGAGGTGGGTCATGCTACCGCGCGGTGGTCTGCTTGCGCCTCTAGGAAGCCGATGAGTCGCTCCCGGAGTTCGTAGAATTGCGGAGCGTCCATCACCGCCCTTCTTTCGCGGGGCCGCTCGAGCGGCACGCGCATGATCTCCCCGACGCGCGCGCGCGGTCCTGAGGTCATCATCACCACTCGATCTGATAGAAATACCGCTTCGTCTACGTCATGGGTAACCAGCAGGAGCGTCTTCTTGTCCTCGCGCCAAAGCTCGAGGAGCACGTCCTGCAGCTCGCAGCGGGTGATGGAGTCCAGCATCCCAAACGGCTCGTCGAGCAAAAGCATGCGTGGCGTCAGCGCGAACGCTCGCGCCAGGCCCACGCGCTGACGCATGCCAGCTGACAGTTCGCTCGGTCGCTTGTGGAGTGCGTCTCCCAGGCCGACCCGCGACAGGTAGTGCTCGGCC
>JANNWK010001087.1:0-5267 GCA_031408355.1 Myxococcales bacterium | reverse complement strand
TCCGCGCCAGCTCCGCGATGGTGGATTCGATGTAAGGAATAGCGGCTAGATCCTTGGGTCGGCCCGCTCGCCTTTTGATGCCCAGCAATTCGCGCAATCCGAGGACGCGCAGCAGGCGACCATCGAGGTCGAGCTCGACGGATGACGAGAACAGGTCATCGTACGAGCGCGCACCGTCAATCGCCCCCAAGCAATCGAAGTCGCCGAAACGAGTCTCGAGCAGAACGTGTCCGGGCCCCAGCAAATGAGAACCGCCAGGACGGATACGTCGCGGGTCCGCCCGCGCCACAGCGTCGATCTCCGATAGCACCCCCAGCCGACGCTCCACGTTCTCTGGGGTTCGCCGGTGTACGACGTCGAGATCCCACGTCATGGAGGGCACGCCCTGAATCACCGCAGACGCCATTCCGACGACGATGGATTCTACGCCGGCGTCAGCGAGTCTGATCAGAATCTGGAACTAGGGCGCGTTGTGCATGTTATCGAGGTGCCGTTGAAGGAGATCCTCACCCCAGTCGCCGTCGAAGTCGCGCCAGATCGAATGGATGTGGTTGGCGGTCTGGGGAGCGTGCTCGATCAAGAAGGTGGGCCCCTGCAACCTAAAGTAGCCGCCCTTGTAGAGGAAGCGAACTTCTCCGATGCCGGCATCCTCAATCGCCTTCAGACGGCTTTCTGCGACGGGTTTAGACATGTTACCGACGAAGGCATTGATTATTAGGCGCAGCTGCGCCTGCTGCTCAGGCAAAAGCTGTGCGCCAACCACCCCCGCAGGCTCATAGGGTGAAAGTTTTGCCTGCTTGGTAGCAATGCCGGCGTCACCTTCAGGGCCCGTGCTAGCTGCGGTCTTGGCATCCCCGGTCAGAGAATCGAACAACGTCTTCGCTGCCTGCTCCCCGTCGAGCAGGGGGTTCGGGTTCTGGCCCCCGAAGCCGCTCGCCCCCCAAAAGGCCGGCGTAGCCGTGAATTGTTGACAGGCGATGACGCTTGAATGGACCGAGAGGTGATGGCCCTCAAGGCGCCAACCCCAGGGCGTGGCGGATTCAGCGGAGGGGTCGCCGAAGAAGGAGATGAAATAGTTTTCCGGGTCGCGGAAATTGGGATCCGCGTTCTCCTGCGCACGAATCACCAATTCCAGCTGCCGAATCGCGTCGACTTTCAGGTAGCCCGGATTGCTCATCGCGGAGCGAAGGAACGCCTCAAACGCGGTGACCTGCAGCGGCGAGAGCTTCTTCAGGGTCAGTCCCTCGCGCGCGACGTTGCCCGGTGGCAGGAACTCGAACTTGCGGCGTTGTGGGCCGTCCCACGTGAAAGCGAGCTCGGCTTTTAGCGGCGCGTCCAAACCGTCGATAAAGCTTTTTGCGGCAGCCACCATCTTCACGCAGTCCGGATCGGGTCCCGCCAGTGGACCTCCACCCCCAGAGCCGCCATTGGTCCCAGAGCCGCCATTGGCCCCAGAGCCTCCGGCCACACCCAGCGCGCCGCCGGATCCCGGGGCCGTACCGCCAGAGCCGCCGTTGCTGTTCGGGCCCATGTCAGCGGGTCCGCCTGAAGAAGCGCTGCCGCCGGCTGGGCCTCCAGCCTTAGCGCCTGGCGTCGGACTGTTTTCGGCGTCGACGCCGCAAGCCAGGGGCCCGAGGACAAGCCCTCCCATCGACAAGAGAACAGGCAGGGTAAATTTGGACAAGGCAGGCTTTCCGTTGGAGCGGCGGAGGCCGCCTGGAGGACTAGAGCGGTGGCTGGTTAGCTTGGTGCGGGAAGTCACGCGGGCCATGGGACATAGGATAGCTCAGGGACGCCGCTAGCGGCCACCAGTCAATCATCACGGAATCGCCGCCAGCCTTGTCGAAATGCGCGATCCGCAGCCAGCTAGGCCCGAAACCCCGCATTGGCCCCCTTTCCCCGAACAGTCGCCAGCGCTTCATCGCACCATCAATTCTTCCGGCGCCGAACGCAGAGTCGCGACCCGGCGCGTTTCAACGCCGTGTCGATGCCTGCCGCCTGCCGCCACGACATCAAGTGCACCTCTTGAGCTTCAGCGGTGTCGATTCGCAACGCGGGCGAGCTCGACGAACCCTGCAACGTAGTCGATCTTGGTGTCCGCCTCGCGTACTCCGACGAAGATCTGCTTGAAGATACCTTCGCGTCCGAGCCGGACGTCAACGATACTCAGCTGCGAGCGGTACTCCTGAACCAGCCAGCGCGGCAGCGCGGCAACGCCGCGACCGCTGGCGACGAGCTGCATCATGATGTCCGTGTTCTCGACGGTTTTTTGGCGGTGCGGGGTCACTCCCGCGGGTAACAAGAATTGCGTGTAGATGTCGAGTCGGTCCGTCGAAACCGGGTAGGTGATCAGCACTTCGTCCCGCAGTTGCTGCGGCTCGACGTGAGCTGCGCCCGCGAGCACGTGCGCCTGCCCCACCGCCAGCACCTGCTCGTAGTCGAACACGGGCTCGAATCGGATTTCGGGCTTGAAGACGGGGTCCGGTGTTACGAGCAGATCGATTTCATATCCAAGGAGCGCGCCGTGTCCGCCAAACTGCACTTTTTGCTTCACGTCCACTTCGACGTTGGGCCAATTGACCAAGAACGGCGACACCACGTTGAGGAGCCACCGGTAGCAAGGATGGCACTCCATGCCGATGCGCAGCGTTCCACGCCCACCCTGCGCAAACTGCCGCAGTCGCTCTTCCGCCAAGTCGAGCTGTGGCAGCACTTGGTTCGCCACCGCCAGCACGTCCTGACCAGCCTGAGTCAGGAGCAAGTGGCGGCCCTCACGCCGCCAGATACTCATGCCTAGCTGCGCCTCGAGCTTCTTGATCGAATGGCTGAGCGCCGATTGGGTCAGGCCCAACACTTCGGCCGCCGCGGTCAACGAGCCGTGCTTTTCGACTTCTCGGACAACGACGAGGTGAACGCGCTCGAGCATGCGCTATGAATATTGCTCATGGAACTCTGAAAACAAAGCGATGGTGTTCATAGGTACGGCCTGCCAAGGTCCGCCTTGCAGCCCTTGTTCTATCGCAATTCCAGCACCATCGAACAAAACGACCCTGAGCTGTTCTCTGCCATGGGGGCCGAGAACCAGCGGCAGGAGGATCATATCGAGCTGATAGCGTCGGAGAACTACACGTCTCCAGCGGTCATGGAGGCGCAAGGCTCCAGGCTGACCAACAAGTACGCCGAAGGGTATCCGGGCAGGCGCTACTACGGCGGTTGCGAGAACGTGGATGTCGTAGAACAGCTGGCCATCGACCGCGTCAAGCAGCTCTTCGGTGCTGACTACGCCAACGTGCAGCCCCACTCCGGATCTCAAGCGAACCAGGGAGTGTTTCTGGGCCTGCTGCAACCCGGCGACACGATCATGGGCATGAGCCTCGCCGAGGGCGGTCATTTGACGCACGGCATGGCCCTAAACATGAGCGGCAAGTGGTTCCGCGTCGTCAGCTACGGCTTGGATGCGCTGGAACAGATTGACTACGACGCCATGGAACGGCTGGCCCACGAGCACAAGCCGAAGCTCATCATCGCGGGCGCGTCCGCCTACGCTTTGCGCATCGATTTTGCGCGCTTCGCTGCCGTCGCCAAAGCCGTTGGCGCCTACTTCATGGTCGACATGGCCCACTACGCAGGGCTGATCGCTGCGGGAAAGTACCCGAATCCGGTCCCACTCGCCGACGTCGTCACGTCTACTACTCACAAGAGCCTGCGTGGACCGCGCGGCGGTTTCATCTTGTCGCGCTCCGAAGAGATAGCGAAGCGGGTGAACAGCGCCATCTTTCCCGGGCTTCAGGGTGGCCCGTTGATGCACGTCATCGCTGGCAAGGCGGTGGCTTTCAAGGAAGCCTTGGCGCCCGAGTTCCGCAGCTACCAGACGCAAGTCTGCGAGAACGCGCTGGCCATGGCCGACACGTTGACGAGACGCGGCTTGCGCATCGTTTCGGGTCGCACCGAAAGTCACCTCATGCTCGTCGACCTGCGCCCGAAGGACCTGACGGGAAAAGAGGCAGAGGCGATCTTGGGCCTGGCACACATCACCTGCAACAAGAACGGTATCCCGAATGATCCGCAGAAGCCGATGGTGACGTCTGGAATCCGGCTCGGGACCCCCGCCATGACGACGCGCGGCTTCAAAGTGCAGGAAGCCATCATCACCGCGAACTTGATCGCGGACGTGCTGGATCAGCCACGCGACGAGGCCAACCTCGCGAGCGTGCGCGCCGACGTGAGAGCCCTCGTACACCGCTATCCCGTCTATGATCGCCCGAGCAACTAGGCCACAGCCCGTAGCTAGGCCCGTCGTGCGCTATGCGCTGCGCCTACGCGGCATTCGCGTGCGCAGTCAGATGGGAGTCAGCGACGCGGAGCGCGCCAGACCGCAGGAACTAATCGTCGCCGTGGACTTGGAGCTGGGTGGCGAGCTCTATCCTTCGACGGATGAGATCGACAGGGCGGCGGACTATGCCGAAATTGTGCGCGTAGCGGACGAGGGCGCGCGGGAACAACCCGATCGGTTGCTCGAGACATACGCGCTCCGCGTCGCTCGGCGCTTGGTGGCCCGCTGGCCCGCCGCTGAACGCGTGCGAGTAGCAGTCACGAAGGCAGTCGTGCCGGTCGTGCCTCCCACGGACGAAGCGACGGTAGAAGTCACCCTGGGCAAGGCGCTCGCATGAACACGACACCTAGCATCGCAAGCGCGCGGGTCCCGGTGATCTCGCCATCTGCCTTCGAGCGTTGGCCGCGACTCACCTACGCCATTGCACCTCCAAACCGCACGACGCCAGCCGAGCGCAGGCGTGAGATTGCAGCCGCACAATCCGCGCGCGTTTCAGCGCTGCCCATCGACGCGCTGCTCGTCTACGACGTCCAGGACGAAGCCGCACGCAACGGCGCCCCGCGTCCGTTCCCGCTCATCGCCAAGGTCGATCCGCTATCGTACGCGTTCGATGAACTCCAAGTCGGCACGCTGCCGCGCGTGGTTTATCGCGCCGTCGCCGCTCAGGGCGAACCGTCCTTGTGTTGTTGGCTCGACAGTTTACACGCGCGAGGCGGACTCGCGGTTCTGGTCGGTGCTCCTTCCCGCCACATGTCAGCATCGCTGACTTTGCCCCAGGCCTTCTCCCTTTGCAGAAGCCATCTGCCAGGCCTGTCGTTTGGCGGCGTGTTGATTCCGGAGCGGCACCAAACCTCGGGTACGGAGGACGCCCGCGTATGGGCGAAGATGCAGCAAGGCTGCCGGTTCTTCGTTAGCCAAACTGTTTGGTCGGTCA
>JANNWK010001086.1:0-1608 GCA_031408355.1 Myxococcales bacterium | reverse complement strand
TTTTCTAGGGCGCCAACTGGCTCTCGGCCGCGAGCGGGCCCGCCGCCACGAAACCGCACTAGCCCGCAGCGCGCTCGTCTTCGCGCGTTGCCTGGCGCTCAAGCTCCTGCTGCGGGAGCCCGCCCTGCAGGGAACGCGCGCGTTCAGAGACGCTTTCTCCGAGCACACCAGTCAAGCCTTCGGCTTCGAGTTGCCACCCAGCGCTGCAGGGCTGCTGTTTCGTCCGAGCGTCGGCGACGCGCAACGGCTCGCGGGGCTCTGGCTTGCCGCCACGCGTTCGGCGCAGCTTACCAGCGAGCACGATGACGACTGGTTTCGGAACCCGCGCGCCATCGAGCAGCTGCGCGCCGAAGCGGCTGTCATCCCCAGCACGCACTGCGCTCCGGACGAGCTAGTGGCCGGCTCGCGCGAACTCGTCGAGCAGCTGAGCCAGGACTTGTAGCGCCGAGGTCAGGCGCGCGCGGAAGGGGAGCGACCGCTCACCACGTCTCGCTGGCCGTAGGCGTGAGCCCCGTCGACTCCACGTGGTAGCTGAAGCTGAGCACGAAGGCCGTGACCACGTCGCCGACCAGGACCCGCCGGAGCCCAGCGTCGACGCTGAACTCTTTGTCGATGTAGCCAAGACCGAAACTGCCCGAATGGCTCGCTGCGCCTTGATCGAAGCGATAGCCGGCGCGAGCCGTCACGTGCTCGGCGAACAGCGCCTCCAGGCCCAACATCGCGCGCAGCGTCGTCTCGTCCCAGGTGACGAAGTCACCGACGACGTCGGCTTCGATGCCAAAGTTCTTGTGCGCGTAGCCCGCGCCGCCGCCCAACGTCAGCGGCTGAAACCCATGGTCGGGACTATTCAAGTTGTTGCCCACGACGGCCAGGGCGAGGCCTCCGCCGGGCTTGAACGTGGCACCGAGATCCATGGTGAAGCTCTTCAGAATCTTCTCGCCGTCCAGGCCTCCGGACGCGTAACTCGGCCCCAAAGGGCCCTCCCCGTTCTGATTCAGCCAAAGGAAGCGGCCGCCCGCCCCGGCGAAGAACTTGTCTGAAAACGGGAAAGCCATCGCGAAACGGAGATCGGTCGCGGTGCGGTCAAGACCATCCGCATCTTGCCTGGTCCAGGTCGCGCCCAGGCCACCCGCTAAACGCGAACTGGAGCCGACCGAGTCAACGGCGCCGATGCCGTAGCTCTGCCGCGAAGCCTCGGGCCAGATCTGAAGCAGAGCGCCAAGATGGTAGACGCGCGAGGCCGCCATGTTGGCGGGGTTCAGGAACAGTGCGCTGACCGAGCTACCGAGCGCGCGGTCCGCACCGTTCTTGCCGGCGACACGTCCGGTCTCAATCTCGTTGTAGTTATGGCCAACTTCCGGAGGCAACTCACTCGGATCCGCTGAGGCGCCGCTAGTCCATGAAATGCAAGCGCAGACGCACGCAACCACGCACCGCGCCGAGGCGCGCTGCGTTCGCGAGAAGCGTGGCGAGGGGTTCTGCATGAAACGGGACGGAAGGCTGGCTCAGGCACTACCCGCAGCGCCGCGAGATGGCCAAGAAATCCGTGGATGTCGTGGCCTCGTGACGGCCGTTCGGCCAGCGCGGCGAAGTGATCACGCACAGCAG
>JANNWK010001085.1:0-3204 GCA_031408355.1 Myxococcales bacterium | reverse complement strand
CTTGGTCGAGGGTCACGAGGACGCGCCCCATCGCTGTGGCGCGCGCCAAGTGTTGCTCGTCCGTTGCGCCGAGGAGACCCTGCTCCGCCACCGTGACGACGTTGACTCCGCGACGCCGCCGGCCAGCGACCACCCGCGAGTCTACGCATTCGTCCGCGTAGAGCTTCAACGCCATGCGCGAGTCCTAGCGCTTCGCTCCGCTCAAGCGACCAGGGTGCTGCGCCCGCATCTCCGCGATCAACTCTCGTGCGCTCTGCCAATCTTCGCGGATCGCGTCGCGGTGGTCGAAGTAGTACATCAGCGCCGCGTGCACATCGGCGAGCGTCAAATGGGGGTGCGCTTCCACGATCTCATCCGGCGTCATCCCAAAATGCTCGGCCTCACTCGCAATCTGACTGACCTTGATGTCCGTCCCGGCCACGACAGGACGCTCGCAAGCATCGTCGATGTGGGGGATGAGCCGGTTAGCGGATTGCATGGTCACTCGTCGGAGAATAGCACCATTTGGGGCTCCGAACACGCGCTTGGGCCGCCCAGCGCGCGCAGGTCGTCGGATAAGCGGCGCGTACCCGGTCGGTGCCGAGCGTATCGGGCCGCGCAGCGAGAAGCACTCCTACTGCGTGAAGGACACGCCCGTGACGCCGCCGGCGATGAAGAAGTGCTCCACTAACTGGTCCTTGTTGGCGTCGGTAAGCAGCGTCATCTCGCCATCGCGCATGATGCGCACATTCTTGAATTCGATGTTCGAGGCTTTGTCACCGACGTAGGCACTCGTGACTTTGCCGAAGATCTGGATATTGTCGAAGCGGACGCCGTCGATGCTCCCGGTCGCGTCTCGGATGAGCCCTGCGCGCATGGCGGCCGTCGTCTCCGGGGCGTCAAAGCGGATATCTTGAAACAAGATGTTGCGGATAGCGTGATTTGCGGTCGTCTTGTACACGCCAATTCCCACGCGGTGCGCCTGACCCTCGGTGTCGTAGATGGGGTTCTCCATCTGGATGACGTCACACTCCTGGAAAGTCACGTTTTCTTGCTTCTCCGTGCCCCACTCGTGCGCAATGACGAAGCTGCCGCCGTTGTGATTCTGCCAGGCGACGCTGCGCTCAACGCGAATGTCGCTGTCTTCCATGATGCGAACGGTGTCGTCCCCCGAACGGAAGAAGCTGTCAGAGAGCGTGGTCGGCTGCGCTGGCGTTCCTCCGCGCAGATGAATGCCGTCGTTGTTGTTATGCCAGCCTAGGCCCTTGACCTGATCGATGGTGTGGTGGTGCCAGGTATGGACCTGGTGAAAGGAGGCCTGCACCACGGTAATCCCAGTGATGGTACCCTGCTGAAAACTCTTCAACATCACGGCGCCATCGACGTCGTTGTCGCTGCGCGCGTCCCAGGAGAATGCCTCGCCCGACAGCACGCCGTTGCCCAGAACTTGCTGGTGGTAGAATTTCTCCCCTTGTGCATTCTTGAACAGATCGATCTTGCCGCGCACCCAGGCGCCGCGATGCAGGTAGATCTTGTAGCCCTCGGTGGGCGAGTCGGGGTTGAGGATGCCGCGGCCGTCAGCCTGGTCGTTGATGTTGTGTACGCCCGGCTTGAACTCCAGACTGACGTCGCTCGGAACTGGCAAGGGCATATCATTGACGAACACAAACAGCGCGTCTCGCAGGCTAGAGCCCGCCGGGTAGGTGTAGTCGAGCGGCTCGTCGCCATAGTGCACGGAAATCCACTTCTCGTTGCCGACGACATCGAACTGAATCGACTTGCCGCCGTCGAGACGCTCGATCGCGATGCCGTAGCGGCTCGGTCGAAGCTGCACGTTCTCAGGAAATGTCAGGCCGTCCAGGCGACGCACGGTCACGCGCAGCTTGGCTGACTCACCTTGCGCCACGTCGATCCAGGACATCGTGCGCTCCTTGGCGCCGTGCTGGCTGTCGTCGATCTGGTAGACGTGCGGTTTAACCACCACCTCGCCCTGCTGGACGGACACCTCGAACTTGTTTGAAACGGGCCCGGCCGTGCCGTCGTAAAAATCGAACCCGTCCGGCGTCGATACATCGACGGGACGACCACCACCGCTGCCATCACCAGGGCTTGCTCCGCCCCCCGGCACTACCCCGTTGGGCTCATTGGAGCGAGCAGTCTCGGACTTGTTGCCGTCGCAACCAAGAGACCAACAGCATACAAGGCAGGCGACGCTCAGCCAGCGGTCAGGGGGCGCGAGCAGCTTGGCGGAGTTCGACATGAAGCGTTGAAGCTTAACCGCCGGCTTGAGGCTGGACAACCACGCGGAGCGTGGACCGCGAGTAGAGCGCGCGCGTCCATTGCACAACGACGCGCGCAACTTCCAAGCAGGACTCCGCGAGTCTGGGGTGCTACAAGAACGCAAGAGGCCAACGGCTGTGGGATTTGACGAGACCAGTAGCGAATGATGGCGAGTCCACCTCGCCCGCCGGCGCGTCTCACGCTGCTCGGCGTCGTCCTGCTCGGGCAAGCGGTGCTCGCGTGCCACAGCGCGGAACCGAAACCCGAGGGAAGCGCGGGCGCGGGCGGCGCCGCAGCAGCCGTGGACCCGGGGCGAAAGGACCTGCATCGACTGAATACGGTCGAGTACAACGCAACGATCGAGGACGTTCTGGGCACGACGCTTCAGCCTGCGAACGGCAGCTGGCGTGGCGGCGAGGTGGCGGGTTTCGACAACATCGCGTCAGTCCTGGGCGTCGACGAAGCCCAATACGAGCGCTACTTCAACGCCGCCAAGATCTTGGCCAAGGAGGTGTTCGCTTCCGACGAGCTTCGCGCGCGCTTCGTGGCCTGCGAGCTGAGCGAACCAGCCTGTGTTTCCGCTAGCCTCGAAGCGGCCGGGCTGCGCTTGTTCCGGCGCCCGCTCGCGGCCGAGGAGCTTGCCAACTACCAGCGAGTCTACGACGCGGCGCTCACGCTGGGTGACAGCCCCGTCGATGCGCTTACCCTCGCGTTCGAGGCCCTGCTGTCGAGCGCCGAATTCCTCTATCGCGTGGAGCTCGACGCCGAGCCCGCGTCGGTCGAAGCGCACCCGCTCAGCTCGTTCGAGCTGGCGTCGCGCCTGTCTTACTTTCTGTGGAGTAGCGCGCCCGACGAAGCGCTGCTGCAGGTTGCCGCGGACGGCTCGTTGATGGAGCCGGCCACGCTCTCGGCGACGGTCGAGCGCCTGCTCGAGGATCCGAAGTC
>JANNWK010001084.1:0-2375 GCA_031408355.1 Myxococcales bacterium | reverse complement strand
GGCGCCGGCGTGCAGACCAGCTGGGCGTCGGCCCAGTTGGCATGGTCGAACATGAAGTCGTTGCCGCCAATGCCGACGAATAGCCGTAGATCCCGACGGCCCGTGACGTCCACGTCCACCCGCTTCGGCGGAGAAGTTCCGGTCATCACTCCGCTTTCGAACAGTTTGACGGCATCGGCCCAGACCTCGAACTGTGCCGAACCCCTGCCGCTCGTTTCGTCGTCGATGCCCACATCCGCAATGAAGCGCGAGCAGGCCCGGCCGAGCCGATAACGAAGGAGCGACGGGCCGTGCACGCCCAGGCCTTTGGCATACGCCTGGCCGCGCAGGCGTAGGGGAATTCCATCGCCCGCCAGTGTTTCACCGATGCTCGTGTCTCGCTCGACGGGTCCAAGGCCGTTGACGGCGTAGGTCAGCCCGAGATCGCTCAGATAGGCCCTACCGGTTGGCAGGCTGGGCTCGCTACCAACGATGCGCAGCGCCACCGCGTCGTGGCTCGGGACGGTGAGCGTGATGCCTTCCGCGCTGGGGGTCAGATCGAGCTGGGCCCAAAGGTCTCTGACCGAAGCCAAGCCGGGCAAGAGCCAAATCTGCGGCCAGCTGAGCGTGACCTCGGCGGCGGCGGGCCCGCGATTCCAGAGCACCACGCCGCGGGCGCCGCAGCCCGTCAGGGGCTTGGCCAGCACGTCGACGTTTCCTTCTCGATGCACCAGGCTGCCCTGCAGCGCCAGCGCGTCCTGATCGAGCGCAATGAGCTCGCTGCTCGTCAGGATGACCCGAGTCGCTTCCGACATTTGACTAAGATCGTTGCCGGCTAGCAGCGGCGCGGCCAGGATCGACCAGACCGCGAACTGCACGCGCTGCTCGCCTTCGGTGAGCGTGCCGTTGCCGATCTCGAGCATGTCCGGATCATTGAACGCGCCCGGGCGTACGTAGGCCGCCAGGGGCGTGGTCTCGTCAATCGCGCGGACCAGCCAGCTCCACTCCGGAGCGGCGTTGCCCGACGTCCGCCAGAGCTGCCCGGTCGAGGCCATCCATTCAGCGAAGGGCGGGACCGTGATGCTTAAGACGATGGGCCTGGCCACGCCGGAAAGCGCGGAGGCCATGGCGCGATACGCCGTCTCGTCGTCGCCCACGCCGGTGAAGCAGCTGACGTACTTGAGGTAGTCCACGCCCCAGGCCGCGTACGTAGCGGCGTCGGCGGCCTCGTGACCCTCGCCGCCGGGCGCCTCAAGGCAGTCTTGGGTGGGCGCGAACACGCCAAACGACAAGCCGCGTTCGTGCACGTAGTCGGCGAGCTGAGCGGCGCCGCCAGGAAGGCGAAGGGGATCCATGCGCCGCTCGCCGGTGTCCGAACGCGGAGCCTCCCAACACTTGTCCAGGTTGACGTACTGGTAGCCTGCGCTCTGCATCCCACTTGAAACCAAGGCGTCCACGTTGGCCTTCACCTTCGCCTCGTTCAGCTCCGGTGCGCATTCGAAGGCGTTGTAGGGGTTCCAACCCAACGGTGGCCTCGGCAGCAGCAGCTCGCTCGGGACGGCCGCGCTGCAGTCGTCGGGCTCCGCCTGGGGTACCGTTGGCGGCGAGCCTCCAGCGGAACTGCGGGCGTTCGGGGACAGCTCGATGTCTTCGCGACCGCAGCCCCCTAGAGCCACCGTGAAGACCAGACCGCGTGCCCAGCAGCAAGCCGAAGGTGGCCTAGAAAAGCCTGATGCCACAGTGCCCTCCCAGCATAGCGGAGACCGGCCAAAGTGAGAACACCGGGTGCCCTTCGACCAGGTAGCGCTGGTAGGCGGGCAGGTACGAGGCTTGAAGTGAGCCACCCACGTAAGCGCCGCCGCCCAGCTGGAAATCGACTAGCCCGCCCGCAGCGAATGAGCCGTTCAGGCGGTAGGCACTGACGTTGTCGGCGCCCTCCGCGAGCGTGCCCTCGAGGCTGCTGGCGTGGCCGGCTGCGCCGACGAACAACGACGCTGTCAGGGTGTCATGGCGCACGAACCGCCAGCGCCCGGACCAGCTCACCGTAAGTTCCCGGTAGCGCCCCTGGTAGGCGCTGTCTTCGACGCTGACGCCTGGGCCCGCCGAGAGTGTGAGGGCGGTCGCCAAGCTCGGCTGCGCGGCTGACCTCAGCACAGCGGTGAGGCGCAGTCGTGGCTCTGCCTTGCCGGCGGCCAGAAAGTGCGCGTCAGCGCCGGTTTCGAGCGCCAGCCGCTCGGCGCGGCGTGGCGCCGTCGTAGGCCTTGCACCGAACCGCTCCGCGCGCGGCGCCACCACGCTGGCGCGCAGGATCGTCTTGACGCTCAGCGCCACTGCTGCGGCCTCGGCGCTCTCGAACGGGCTGGCCTCCGCCAGGGCTCGCGTCGTGATCTCCTCGG
>JANNWK010001083.1:0-10982 GCA_031408355.1 Myxococcales bacterium | reverse complement strand
GCGAACACGCGACCTCTACCTCCTGGCTGACCTTCACGTTTCGCCTCCAAAGCCCTCAGGCTCCGCGGTGACCATCAGTGGATGGCCGTGCTCCTTCGCGTAGGCGGTGACCTGGGAGGCCTTGGTTTCAGCGACGTCACGCGTGAAGGTACCCACGATGCCGTAGCCTTTTTGATGAACGTGGAGCATGACGCGCGTCGCATGGGTCTCGTCCAAGTGGAAGAACTTCTCGAGTACGTGCACAACGAACTCCATGGTGGTGTAGTCGTCATTGTGCAAGACCACCACGTAGCGCCGTGGCTTCTCGGTCTTCGGACGCGTTGCTACGTCGAGCTCCTCGTCCGGGGTGACCTTCGGCCTTTCGGTTGCCATGCTGGGTAGCCTCGGCAATTTGAGCACTCTGCCCTCGCTTGTCGAGTGGGCACGGGGCTAGCGGTCGATCTTTCGATCGAACGCAGCGGACGGGCTTGGCGCGCAAGCTGACAGCGCGTTAAGAAACGCCGCCAAACACCGACATCAGACCTGAGGTCGGCAGCGGGGCCGTCCCAGACGCTCGGCTCAGCGACTACGTCGCTTTCTTCGGCGGGGCCTTCGGCTTCGCGGCGTCAGCGTTCTCCTGGGCGCGTTTCTGGTCCCAAAGAGCGTTCTTCTTGGCGGCGCGTTCGCGCTTACGTCGGGCGGTGCGAGGATCTTGCGGGCTTCCCATGGTGGCGCTTCCTAGCAGCTTTCCGCCGCAACGGGGAGGCCGTTGGCGCCCGAAATCTCCTTTTATCGGCTACCTCGTGAGGCTCGACCAACTGGAGGGCTAGATTTCCCAGGTGGAGCCGCTGTTCAGTAGCTTGGAGAGCTGACCCTTGCCGAGCTTCTCTACGGCGGCGGCCCGCTGCTCTGTCACCGTGCCGTCGTACGTCGGACGGTCCTCGGCAAACAGCACACCGATCGCGACCGGGAATTCGGGGTAGGGCATACGCGCGAGCATGAAGGCGAGGACCGAGTTCGTCTCATTGTGGATGAGCACTTCCTCCGGGCCGACCCCGCCTTCGCCCACATTCACGACCTCGAGCTTCATGCTCCGCGGATTGAGCCGGAGACCCTTGTTGTTGGTGGCCCCGAAGAGCAGGGGCTTGCCATGTTCGACCCGCACCTGTCGCTCGGCGCGCACGGCCTTATCCGTGAAAGAGTCGAACGCCCCGTCGTTGAAGACGTTGCAATTCTGGTAAATTTCCGTGAAGGCGGTGCCCTTGTGCTTGGCTGCTCTTCGCAACACGTCAGCCAGGTGCTGCGCTTCGGTGTCGATCGAGCGGGCGACGAAGCTCCCGTTGACCCCCAGCGCGAAGGCGGCTGGATCCACCGGCTGGTCCGCCGAACCAGTGGGGGTGCTCTTGGTAACCTTGCCGGTCTCGCTCGTGGGTGAGTATTGCCCCTTGGTGAGCCCGTAGATGCGGTTGTTGAACATCAGGATCTTGATGTCCAGGTTACGTCGCAGGCAGTGCATGAGGTGATTTCCACCGATGCTCAGCCCGTCACCGTCGCCGGTCGCCATCCACACGGAAAGCGCCGGGTTGGCGGTCTTGATGCCCATGGCGAACGCGGGAGCCCGGCCGTGAATGGTGTGAAACCCGTAGGTGTTCATGTAGTACGGGAAACGGCTGCTGCAGCCGATGCCGCTGACCCAGACCATGTCCTCCAGCGCTATGCCCAGCTCGGGCATCACTCGCTGGACGTTGGCTAGGATCGCGTAGTCGCCGCAGCCCGGGCACCAACGCACATCCTGATCGGTCTCGAAATCCTTCTTGGTCAGCCGGCTGGTTTCGATCACTTTGGACATGCTCAGCTCTCCATCATCTGGCGGATCTTCTCTTCGAGCTCCGCGATCTTGAACGGGTGGCCTTGGACTTTGGGCAGGCTCTCGGCCGGTACCAAGTACTGGCTGCGAATCATCTTAACGAGCTGGCCGTTGTTGAGTTCAGGGATCAAGACTCGCTCGAAACGCTGCAGCAAGTCCCCCAGGTTCTTGGGGAACGGATTCAGGTAGCGGACCTGGGCGTGCGAGACGTCCAGGCCTCGCTCGCGGCTGCGTTCAACCGCCTCCCGGATCGCTCCATACGTGGAGCCCCAGCCCAGGACCAGGAGCTTGCCGCTCTCAGCGCCGACCTCGATCCGCTGCTCCGGGACGTCGTTGGCGATGCCAGCGATCTTCGCCGCGCGCGTCTTGACCATCTTCTCGTGGTTCTCCGCTGCGTAGGAGATGTGGCCGGAGTCATAGTCTTTCTCGAGGCCGCCGATGCGGTGGGCCAGCCCCGGGGTCCCCGGAATGGCCCAATTGCGCGCCAAAGTCTCAGGATCGCGCAGGAAGGGATGAAAGCCTTCCGGGTCCTTCCGGAACGTGACCGGAAACTTGGGCAATGAGGCGACGTCAGGAATTTTCCAAGGCTCCGCGCCGTTCGCGAGGTAGCCGTCGGTGAGCAGGAAGACGGGGCACATGAACTTGAGCGCAAGCCGCACGGCCTCGATCGCCATATAGAAACAGTCACCGGCGGTGGCTGCCGCGATCACGCACACGGGCGCCTCGCTGTTGCGTCCGTAGACGGCCTGCAGAAGGTCGGCCTGTTCGGTCTTCGTGGGCAAGCCGGTGCTCGGGCCGCCGCGCTGGATGTCGATAATCACGAGCGGCAGCTCGGTCATCACGGCTAGGCCCACCGCTTCCATCTTGAGCGCGAGTCCAGGGCCGCTGGTTGACGTGACGCCGATCTTGCCAGCGTACGAGGCCCCAATCGCTGCGCAGATTGCTGCGATTTCGTCTTCGGCTTGGATCGTCGTCACGCCGAAATGCTTAAACTTGGAAAGTTCGTGCAACACGTCGCTGGCCGGCGTGATCGGGTAGGCACCGAGGAGCAGCTCAAGGCCGGAGAGCTCAGTCGCTGCGACGAGTCCCCATGCCGTCGCCGTATTGCCGCCGATGTTGCGGTACTTGCCCTTGGCCACCGGGGCTTTGGGCACTTCGTAGCTAAAGTGCGATATTTCCGCCGTCTCTCCGTAGGCGTGACCCGCCTTGAGCGCCGCGATGTTGGCGGCGACGAGCTCTGGGCGCTTTCCGAACTTGCTCTCGACGTAGCGGATGGTCGGCTCGAGTGGCCGGCCGTAGATCCAGAACATCAGACCGAGGGTCCAAAAATTCTTGCAGCGGTTGGCCTCCTTGGTTGCAAGCCCAGTCTCCTTCACCGCGGCCAGCGTGAGCTTGCCGATGTCGATGGCCATCACGGTGTAGCGAGCGAGCGAATCGTTCTCGAGGGGATTCTCGGCGTATCCGGCCTTCTTGAGATTGGTAGCGCTGAACGCTCCTGCGTTGACAATCAACAGTCCGCCCGGCTTGAGATCGTTGACGTTGCTCTTGAGAGCGGCGGGATTCATCGCGACCAGCACATCCGGCGAATCGCCGGGCGTGAACACGTCGTGCGAAGAGAAGTGGATCTGGAAGCCCGAGACCCCGTAGAGCGTGCCGGCCGGCGCGCGGATCTCGGCAGGGAAGTCGGGGAAGGTCGATAGGTCGTTCTGGGCGAGCGCCGCGGCAGCCGTGAACTGGTCGCCGGTTACCTGCATGCCGTCGCCGGAATCCCCGGCGAAACGAACGACAGCGCCCTTGATCACTTGGCGCGTGGAAGGAGTGAGCGGAAGCGTGGTGATGGTCATGGGCCCTGAGTTGGATCGGGAATCTCTCCCAATCTAGGCAATTGTCAAGTCAAGTGACCATGAATGTGCCCAGTAGCGGAGGCCCTTCCAAGGGGCCCAGCCGGCGGACTCGAAAGCTACGTATCCGCGGCGAGCGCGAGAGCGGGGCGCAATTGGCCCGCGCCGCCGGGCCTATCCAGTTTTTTCGGCGTGCTTTTCCAGCAGCTGGGCCAAGCGAGGCGCCGCGGTCTCGACCTGCCCCTTGGCCATTGGGCGTAGCTTGTCGTACGCCTTCTTGATGACGCCGCTATCAGCCCTCTGGGCCTTGCGATCGGTGACGGCCAGTAGGCTCTCGGCGACCCGAGACTTGTTGGCGATCAAATAAGCCCCGGCCGGACGTCCCTTTTGCTGGGCCTCCTGGTAGAGGGGGTCCACGGCGTCGAGGAAGTCGTCCAGCAGGGCGGTGACTACGTCCCGAACGAAGCCTGGGCGAATGCCCTGCACCAACCGGTAGCCGCCCTTGATGGCCAGCCCAGTGAGCCCACCCTTGTCGGCGACCTCTTGGTCGAGAACCGTGATGGCGTCCTGGATAACTTTCTCGCGTTTTTCGCCCGTTCCTAGCTGTTCTTTGAGACTCGACATGACTTTGGCTCCGTTCGGCGGCCTTATACCGCAAGCTGAGGCCGCCGTGCGCGGCCCTTCCGCCGCCGCCGGCTCCTCGCGGCGCCGGATCGCTTGGGGTCGTGTGGCCCCCCAATGGCGGTTGGGGCTTGGCCGGGCGCGCGGCGCGGTAGTACACACATCCCATGAGAGTGGCCTCTGCGGGAGATTGAGCCGACGCGCTGGCGCGCGGCTCTCCCTCCGCACCACTGCCCCGATGACAGAAGACCTCAAGCAAGGATCGAAGCTCGGCGACAACGAGCTCATGCTCCGGATCGGGCGCGGCGGCATGGCGACGGTTTGGGTGGCTCGTGAGCGACGCCCGAACCACAAGGACGACCGGCTGGTGGCCGTCAAGGCCATGTTGCTCGAACTCGCGGATGAGCAGGAGTTCGTGACCATGTTCCTCGATGAGGTGCGCTTGGTTCGGGCGATCCGTCACCCGAACGTGGTGGACATCTATGACGTTGGCGACGCTGACGGCGTGATGTGGATGTCGATGGAGTGGGTCGAGGGGGAATCACTGCACACGGTGATCGCCGAGGCTGGCAAGCGTCGCGCCATTCCGCCGGAGCTCGCCGTGCGCATTATTGCTGACGCTGCCGCTGGCCTGCACGCCGCTCACGAGCTGAAGGACGTTGACGGCAGCCCGCGTGGGGTGGTGCACCGTGACGTCTCGCCGCACAACATTCTGATCGGCACGAACGGCGTGGTGAAACTCGTCGATTTTGGGGTGGCCAAAGCGGTGGGGCGCATCAGTGAGGCCACCCGAGCCGGCCAATTGAAAGGCAAATTCGGCTACATGTCGCCCGAGCAAGCCTTGGGCAAGGTGGTCGATCGGCGCAGCGATATCTTCTCGCTCGGGATCGTGCTCTTTGAGCTGACGACGAGCCGCCGGTTGTTCCGTGGCGAGCACGACATCGACACCCTGAAGCTGGTGATTGGCGGTCCAATCCCGCGGCCTACGACGATTGACCCCAAGTACCCGCCGGGGCTTGAGCGGATTGTGCTCAGAGCGCTCGAGCGCGACCCAGAGCAGCGCTACCAGTCCGCCTTGGAGTTCGAGGAGGACCTGCGTGGGTACCTCAAGTCCGAGCGCATCGTGGTGGCGCAGAGCGGTCTCGCCGGACTCATGAAGCGCATCCTAGGGGAGCGCATCGAACAGCGCCGAAAGGCCGTGCGAGCCGCGCTCAAGGCCTTGGGCAGTGGTCAGGTGCCCACCGCGGACTTGCTCTCTGGCGAACTGGCTTTTACGCCGACCGGTAAGGATCGCATCACCGTAAGTGGGGTTAGCTCGGTGACGGGCAGCAACCTTTCCGGCCTTTCCAACCTGACATCGCCCAGCGTTGTCGGGCGGCAGAGTTCCAGCTTCTCGGCGCTCAGCGCGCCCGGGTCGGCACGCCCAACGGATGTGGGCACGGCGCTCGGCGTGGGCAGTATCGTCGGCTACGCCATCGGTGCGCTCGGCCTCTTGGTCGCGGTATTCGTCCTCTTGTTCATGCGCCCCTAGGCTTCGGCTTTTCTTTCGCCGGTACTGGATCCATAGTCCTGGACTCGCATGGGCAAGATCCTCGTCGTCGATGACCAGCGCAACATGCGCACCACGCTCGCCATGATGCTGCGCGGGCAGGGCTATGAGGTCGACGAGGCGGCCGACGGGGCGCAGGGCAGGGACATGGGCGCCACTGGCGCGTTCGACGTCGTGCTGACCGACCTGCGAATGGGGGAGTACGATGGCATCGAGGTGCTGCGCGCGACGAAGGAGGCCCAGCCGATGACCGAGGTCATCGTGATGACCGCCTACGGGACAATCGAGAGCGCCGTCGAGGCGATGCGGGTTGGGGCATTCGACTACATCCAGAAGCCCTTCACGGAACAGGAACTGATCGTCAAGGTGGGCAAGGCGCTTGAGAGTCGCAAGCTTCAGGGCCAGGTTCAGGCGTTCGCCCGTGAGTTCAAAGAGCGCTATCATCTTGAGAAGATTGTTGGTCGTTCGCAACCGATCCGCGACGTGCTGACACGGGTCGTGAAGATCTCACCAACCGATGCGATCGTTCTCATTACCGGTGAGAGTGGTACTGGGAAGGAACTCATTGCGCGCGCGGTACACGCCAATAGCAAGCGGGCGCACCGTCCCTTCGTGACCGTGAACTGCGCGGCGATCAGCGAGACGCTGTTGGAGAGCGAGCTGTTCGGCCACGCTCGCGGGTCGTTTACCGGCGCGATCTCTGCTCGAAAGGGTCTGTTTGAGGAGGCCGATGGCGGCACCTTCTTCTTTGACGAAATCGCCGAGACGACGCCCTCTTTTCAGGCCAAGTTGCTGCGTGGCATCCAAGAGGGCGAGATCCGTCGGGTTGGGGAGAACAAGCCCGTCAAGGTGGACATCCGGGTGGTCGCGGCCACCAACGTCGATCTTGCCCAAGCCGTCGAGGAGCGGCGTTTTCGACAGGACTTGTACTATCGGCTCAATGTAGCCCGCTTCCATTTGCCGCCGCTCAGGGAGCGCCGCGAAGACATTCCGCTGCTCATCGAGTTCTTCTTAGACAAGTACAACCGCAAGATGAACGCCCACGCCCGACTTGCTGAGGGCGTGATGGAAAAGCTCATTCTTTACGACTACCCGGGCAATGTGCGCGAGGTGGAGAACATGGTTGAACAGTCCGTCGCGCTGTCCTCCGGCGGCATCGTTACGGCCGACGATATCCTGCCGCAGATGCCCAAGAAGTCGCGAGCCAGCGGGCGCACGCTCGCCGACATTGTCGACGACGCCGAGCGCGAGGCCCTCGAAATGGCGCTCCGCGCCTCCGACGGCAGCCGCGAGCGAGCTGCGGAGGCCTTGGACATCAGTCCGACGACTCTTTGGCGCAAGATGACCCGGCTTGGAGTCAGCTTCGAGAACCGCTAAGGCGGTCGAGTGAAGGCCTGTGACGCTTAGCTGCGAGCCAAGAACCGAGTTCGTCCCCTCCCGTGCTGACCGAGCAACTCGACTACCACCTGCCCGACGAGCTTGTCGCGAGAAAGCCTCCGCGCGAGCGCGATGGCGGCCGGCTTCTGGTGCTGGATCGAGGACGGATTGAGCACCGCTTGGTGCGAGATTTACCCGACCTCCTGCCGGAGGGCGCACTGCTCGTCCTGAACGATACGCAAGTCCGGCGTGCGCGGGTTCACGGGCTTCGAGCAGGCAGCGGGGGCAAGGTCGAACTGTTGATGCTCGGTCGCCTCCCGGAGCGCGAACGCGATGCCGGCGTTGAGGTCTGGCAGGCTCTGGGCCGTTCGAGCAAGGCGCTTCGCCCGGGCAGCCTGGTCCAGGCGGGGCGGCTCGCGTGCGAGGTCCTGGAGCGACACGCTGACGGGATGTTGCTCTTGCTCGTCCGGACGTCGCCGAGCATAGACGTGGAGCAGGTGCTGCTGGAAGAGGGGCGCGTTCCCATTCCGCCCTATTTGGGCCGAGAGGACGACGCTGAGGACGCGCTTCGCTACCAGACGGTCTACGCGTGCCGCGTTGGCTCCGTGGCGGCGCCAACAGCGGGCCTGCACCTGACGGACGAGTTGTTGCGGACGATTCAGTCGCGAGGAATCACGGTCGGACGGCTGGAGCTTGAGGTCGGGCTCGGCACCTTCAGGCCCGTCGTAACCCGCGACCTCGAGAGTCACTTGATGCATGAAGAACGCTTCGTTCTCGACCAGGCCCTGTCGGCGCAAATTGCGCGAGCTAGGGCCGACGGGCGGCTGGTGATCGCTGTTGGGACGACAGTGGTGCGAGCGCTCGAATCGGCGGCCGAGCCGCAGCAGCCCGGGTTGGTGCGCCCGCAATCAGGCGTCACTCGACTGCTCATTCAGCCCGGCTACAGATTTCAGGTGGTCGACGCCATGCTCACGAACTTTCATCAGCCGCGCAGCACCTTGCTCGCTTTGGTGGCTGCCTTCGCCGGTCTGAGCGAGATGCGGCAGGCCTACCTCGAGGCTATCGCAGAGCGCTACCGGTTTCTATCGTTCGGCGACGCGATGTGGTTGCCCAGGCGGGTTGCGTGATTCGGTTCGCTCTGGAGCAGACCTCGGGTCACGCTCGTGCCGGTTGCATCTCCACGCGCCACGGTGACGTCCTGACGCCTTGCTTCATGCCGGTGGGCACACAAGCGACGGTCAAGGCGCTCTCCTCCGAAGAGGTGGCAGCCTCTGGCGCGCGCATGCAGATCATGAATACCTACCACCTGTGGCTCCGGCCCGGTCCGGAGCGGGTAGCGGAGCTGGGCGGCCTCCATGAATTTGCCCGCTGGCCCCACGCGATCGTCACCGATTCGGGCGGTTTTCAGGCGTTTTCACTCGCCGAGCGCACGCGTGTGACGGAGAGCGGATTCGAGTTTCAGTCCCATTTGGACGGCAGGAAGCTCAAACTCACGCCGGAGGAGGCGATGCGGATCCAGAGACTGTTGGGTTCTGACATCGCCATGCAACTCGATGTCTGCCCGAGTGGCAACGCCAGCCTGCCGGAGCTCCTTAGCGCCGTGGAGCGCACGACACGCTGGGCGGAGCGCTGCCTTGCCGCACAGGCGCCGGGGCAGTCCCTGTTCGGGATTGTGCAGGGCGGGACGAATGTCGAGCTCCGTCTCTCGCACGCCGAAGCCTTGGCAAAGTTGCCCTTTCAGGGGCTAGCACTTGGTGGCTTCAGCGTCGGCGAGCCCAACGAGCAGATGCACGTCGCCCTTCGTCAGGTTGCACATCGCCTTGACCCTTTGCGTCCCCGCTACTTGATGGGCGTAGGGACACCGGAGGACCTGTTGATCGCAATCGGTGCGGGCGTCGACCTGTTCGACTGCGTGATGCCAACTCGCAACGCGCGCAACGGCCAGGCCTTCACGTGGGAGGGCAGAGTTACGATCAAGAATGCGCGCTACAAAGATGATCAGCAGCCGCTCGATGCCGCCTGCGCCTGTTCCGCTTGCCGAGGCGGCTATAGCCGGGCCTACCTTCGTCACCTGTTCGTCGCCGGAGAGATCCTGGCGCTCCGGCTGTTGAGTGATCACAACCTGCACCTGTACGCGCGACTGCTACGGGAGGCGCGCACGGCTGTCCTCGCTGGCCGATACACGGACTTCGCCGCCGAGCGGCTCGCCACCCTCGCGAAGACCCCGTCCGCGCTGGCGCGCAGCGTTGGCGAGCCGCCCGGCTGACCCGTCCGCGCTCCGGGCTGCAACTCCGATGAAGCCAAAAAGGCCAAGCCCGTCGCATAACCTTCACGCTGATGGGTTTTGCCGTCCCAGTCCCAGGGCAATCCGCTATATGGGGTAGTTCGGTCGATGAGCGAAAAGAAGCAGCTCGGCAAGATCCTGCTCCGCCAGCGAGCCCTGAGCCCAGAGGAGCTCGATCGGGCTCTCGCCGAGAACACGGGCGGGCGGCTTGCTTCGCGTCTGGCAGCCTCAGGCGCGATCACGGATCTTGCGGCGCTCAAGGCACTGAGCGAGCAGAACGGTATCCCAGGCATCGATCTCAGCCAGGTTTGCGTACGGCTGGAGGATCTTGACGTGCTCCCCAGGGAGATCGCCGAGAAGCACCTGATCTTGCCGGTCCTGCAACGCGACGATCGCCTTTTCATCGCGATGGCCAATCCGCGTGAGACCAAGGTCATCGACGAGCTTGAGTTCGTCACCGGCAAGAAGGTCTTCCCCTACGTGGCGCTCGAAGGCCCGCTCTCAGAAGTCATCGCGCAGGCCTACGAGAAGAAGGCGCGCGGCGAGGGCTATTACATCGGCCCGAGGTGTCCGGCTGAGGTGCTCGAGAAGCTCGGCATATCCCGGGAGGGCGAGGCGCTCGAGGACGCTTCGCCTCAGCTGACCGAGCCGGAGGGACGTCCGCTCGACGCGCCCGGTGTTGTGGTGACCGACGAGGCTGGCGACCTATCGCGTGAAGACGAGGACATCGAAGACAACGGGTTTGGCGAAACTTCGCCGGAGCTGAGTGTGGTCACGGACCTGCCTGAACACGGCTCAAGCCCGGCAGCGACCGAATCGTCCGGCAAGACGATCCTAGTGGTAGACGACGAGACCGAGATCCGCCGAATGCTAGTGCGCTTGCTGACGCGCGCGGGGCACCACGTTGTGGAAGCCGAGGGCGGGCGCGCAGCCCTGCGTTTGGTGAAGGAGCGGCAACCCGACCTGATTGTGCTCGACGCGATGCTGCCCGAGATACACGGCTTCGAGATCGCGCGACGCATCAAGGGCAGTCAGCGTTACGGCCAAATCCCGATCATTATGGTCAGCGCGGTGTACCGCGGCTGGCGCTATGCGGAAGATCTGAAGCAGAGCTGCGGCGTAGATCACTTCATCGAAAAGCCCTTTCGCATCGCCGAGGTCATGGCTGCCGTCGACGCGAGCCTGCGCAAGGAGGCGCCGGCTCCGACCCCGGATGTTTCAGGTGAAGCCGAGGCGGCGCTGAACGCGGGCGTCGACGCCTACAAGGCCGGTCGTCTGGACGAAGCTATCGAGCACCTCAAACGGGGCATAGGTATCGACCCGCTTGCCTATCGCCTGCATTTCCACCTTGGCCTGCTCTACGGCAAGAAGGGGCGCGTCTATGATGCCGTCGGCCAGCTGGAAACGGCGATTGAGATCAATTCGCGCCACTTTCCAGCCATCAAAAACCTCGCAATCCTGTAC
>JANNWK010001082.1:0-1697 GCA_031408355.1 Myxococcales bacterium | reverse complement strand
AAGCCGAATCACCCTTGTTTCGATCGTCTCACCTGCGCAAATCGCCCTGCTCGAGCCGACCTACGCCTACCTGTCCCGCTACTGCTCCTCCTGCCTGGCGCCGGTGTCCGCAGAGCGGCTGAGTGTCGCCCTCTACGAGCTACTGGCGAACGCCTTCAAGTACGGCAGCTCGGCTGGTGAGGTGCGACTCGAGCTTCACCAACTTGAGGCGGGCACCGAACTTTCGATTTCGAACTACGCGTTGCCCCGAGACATCCTGAACTTGGCCGAGCACCTGGAGCGCGTGCGCGAGAACCCCGAGGCGGCGTTCGCCGAGCAGATGCGGCGCATGAGCGGCGGCGAGGCCTCAGCACCAACGCTCGGCATCGTGCGCGTGCTCCACGAGAGCGCGCTCGACCTCGTCCTCCGCATCGACGGCGACCGAGTCACGCTGACGGCGCTGTGCCCCGGCTAGGCGGGGCGCGGGCCGATCAGGGCGCGCCGCAGCCGGCTCCCGGTGTGGCGTAGCCAAAACTGATGAAGTTGATCGGGTGGCTGCCCGTGAACTTCGACTTGTCGAGCACCTCCCAGGTCATGCCGTTCGTGCTGCGAAATAGCTGTTGCTTCTCGTACCAGACTTGCCAGCCATCGTTGGCCGCCACCCACGTGCCATCCGGACTGCGCGAAAGCGCGCCGATCGCGATGTTGCCGGGCTGAATGCTTGAGCTGGTCCAGCTCTCGCCCGTGCTGCTGCGCCACAGCGTGGCGCCCGCGTAGATCCAGAACTCCTCGCCCGTCCAAACCGGCGGGCTGGAGAACGACTCGGCCACGTCACGGTATTGCCAGGTCTGACCGGCATCGGTTGACGTGCACACATCGCCCTGGCTGCTGGCGATCAGCATCACCTCGTCCGATCCTGCGATACCGCGCAGGCCCTGACCGCACAAGGGTGGACGCTCGCTGGGAGCCTGCCAGGTGACGCCGTCTTGGCTGTACGAGATAGCGAGCTGGTCCGTGGACTCGCCCGTGACCACGAAGGTGCCACCGCCGGTCGGCACGAACTCGATGCCTCGGTAGTTGAAGTTGAAGGTTAGATCGCCGCCATCCTCCCAGGTGACGCCATCCTTCGAGACCTTGGTGGGATTGCCGCCCGCGACAAACTTTCCCTTGCCGTAGGCCACGTCGGCGAAGTTGGGAGCGGTGGGCATGACCGTGGCCCAGGTCGTGGCGTCGGTGCTGCGCTTCAGGGCCCCCGGGGGACCCCAGCCCCAGGTAGCCACGAAGGCGCCATCGCCGTAGGCCAGGCCGCGACCCGCGAACGCCGAATGATCGCAGTCGTGCGGCTGGTCCGAAAAGCAGAGGTAGTCGTCGGACTGGGACACATTGAACGGATAGCTTCGACCGTCGTCGCACGAGACGCTGATGCGGCCGTGGTGGCCCTGCGCGACGAACACGGGCACAAGACCCGCCGGCGGACCCGCGCTGCCGCCGACGCTCGTACCGCCCGCAACGCTGCCCGCGCCGCCAGCACCGCCCTGTCCGGAGCCGCCACTGACCTGCCCGGTCGCTCCCGCAGCCGTGAACGCGCCGCCCGAGGCTGCCCCACCGGCGGCGGTGCCGGAGGCCGCCGCGACGCCCGCTCCCGCTGGGGGCCCCGGCGGGCTCTCTCCGCAGGCGCAGGTCAGCAGAGCGATCGCCAGTGGCAGGAACCCAGAAAC
>JANNWK010001081.1:0-1837 GCA_031408355.1 Myxococcales bacterium | reverse complement strand
AGACACAGCTTTTAGACTGCGCGCCTGTTCAGGACTGGCCAGTCGAACAGGTTCAGCGACCGAGCACTTCGTCGAGCGTGGCGGCGTCCAGAACGCGGTCGGCCATCGCGTCGAGCTCTTCGACCGACGCTGCGCGGACCACTGCCACGGCATCGCCGGGGACGGCTCCGAAACGACGACTCAGCTGCCGCAAAAGCAGCTCTATGCCCCTCTCGGCGCGGCCCTCGGCGCGGCCTTTTTGAAGTCATGCAACGGCAACCTTCAGCTCGTCGAGCACATCCGGGAGGACGTCCGCCTCGAGCAGCGACGAAGCGTGCTTTACTCGCAAGTGCGATGTCGCACGGTCGTAAATGGCGAGGTTGGTTTCACGGTTCAGGCGCGACGGGTAGATGATGCCATCCGGCTGCGCAGGGTGTTCGTAGAACGCCACCGACCACTCGCGAGCACGATGCTGCCGCGCGGCCCCGGTGACATCGCTCGGGATGCCCATGCGTATGGGCCCGTCGCCGCGTAGGTCGATGAGGCGCAACTCCTGGGCCACCTCGATCTCAGCGTACATCCTGCTGCGAAGCTCTATCTCATCGATCGGGTAGTCACTGACTAGCCCGTTGCGATGGTCGCGCAGCACGGCTTCGACGAAACACGCCTTCAGCGAAGCGCCGAGATAGAGCACGCCGAACAGTCCCTCAGGCTTGCGGCGCCGGGGGTCGCTGAAACGGCTCTTGCCTTTTCCGAACCCAAGGGGGTTTGGGTACCTACCGAAGTAGATGCGACTAAAAGCACGCTCCTGCTGCAACATGCGCAAGGTCGAGACCGACTCGGCGAAACTCGGGCGGGGGACCGAGCGCGGACATGTTCAGCTGAAGGCCTGAGCGGTACCAGCAGCGGCGTCGACCACGTCATGGGAGCGCCCCTGCCGCAATGCCTCGGCCCCAGTGAGGCCATCCAGTTCAGGGTGATGCTGCACCAAGAATCGATACACCGCCCAGGGGCTTCCGCCGAGCACGTCAAACAACTCGGGGAGAGCCGTGAAGGGTTTGCCCTCATCATCCACCTGCCAGGCTGGAAACCTGAAGCCGCGGGTGGCGCCCTGCAGACCCAAGACCTGGTGGTTCTGGCGCCTGACATTGACCGTGGCTCGCGTGGTCCCAATCAACTGCGCGAAATCATCCCCGCTCAGCATGTCGGGTCCGCCGAGAATCTCAGCGACACGCCCACGCCCCCGTGCACGCGCCGCATCCAGAGCGCGGGCTAGCTTCCGGTCGCGCTCAGACTGCGACCTGCTGCTGCCCGGCGCCTTGGGTCCGTCCTCGACCGGAGTAATCGTCGGGACGCCTTGAGGACCGACATCCACAACGAAGCTAACGGCTCTGCCCATCGTCCGGCTTCGACCCACGGCATCCCGAAATGCCGTCAGCAGCTGCCCCTCTGGCGAGGCAGACCTGGGCCTAGCGAGCCGCTTAGCGGCCGCGTCCGGCTCTGGGTTCTTTCGTCTGGGCTCGGCCATGTTCCCTCCTCGACAAGATGACACGCCTCGGATGTTTCGTCCATTTCGTATAGTTTGTATAGTCGGCGTGGGTCGAACCGAGCCGAACCGGACGGAGTCTTGGGGGCCAGGCAACTCATTCTGGCCCCTTCGGCCGCGCCTGCGTCACGCCTGCCAGCTTGCGAGAGGTGAAGTCGGCCATGCGGCGATTGGTCTCGGCGATCAGGTTGCGACTCGCCGCGCTCTTGGATGCACCGTGCGCCTTGAGCACCTCCGGCGAGGGGTCCAGGCTCCGGCCATAACCGCGCGTGGAGACGCCGAGCAGGATCTGCTCGACCACGTACTCCGGCA
>JANNWK010001080.1:0-2217 GCA_031408355.1 Myxococcales bacterium | reverse complement strand
CATCGCACTTTTGGCAGCAGGCAAAAACAGCTAGCCGCCGTTCAAGGCATCTACGCGGAAGTGGCGCGCCGCGGAGCTGCGGCGCGCCACGGAGTGACCGATCAGCGAAGGCCGCTTTTGTATCGTGAGCGTCAGCCCCGTTCCTTGGAGGGGCTGACGACTGACGCGATGACGCATGGTATGCGGGTGACGGAGCAACCTCAGCACCCAACCGCTCGACGCCTACTTCGTCCCCGGCGCACACCACACGCCGGGATCCGTCGACCACAAGTCCCTATCCAGCCCGCGCAGGCGCACCGTTGACTGATCGCCGAGCTGCACCAGATCGGCGCCGCCCTGGCGGTTTGCAATGTCGAAGTGAAGTGCGCGCTCCTCGCCAATCAGCGCGATGAGCTGCAGCTGAAAATCCGTGGCTTGCGTGAAGCGCTCGTCGCTCTTGACCGCGGACAGGGCGCTGAGGTTGCTGAGCGCGCGCTCGATCCTTGCTGGAGCCACCGTGCAGCCGCTTGGCCCGCCGATCGTCCAACCGGCGGGCGTCTTCCGAATGATGACGTTGCCGACGTGGGCAGAGATCCGCAGCTTGGTGAGCCGGCTCCGTGCCTCGCGGCTCAGCGCGGTCGCGGTGCTCGGAGGGGGCCGCGGCTCCTGGGGGTGCGCCACAGAACAATCGTGCTCAGCGTGAGGATCGGGAACCGCGGACGCCGACGGCTGGGCCTGCACGGTCGCCGCCGAGGGCACAGCCCTCGGCTTCGAAGCGGAGTCACACGCCAGCGAGGCGCAAAGCGTGCAGACCGCAAGTGCGCTGGTGCGGGCTGCCGCGCCGAGTGAGCGCATTCACCACTCGAGCGTCACACCTGCGTTGATGATGTGCACGGTTTGCGAAACCTCCACGTACTTCGGGGCTCCATTATTGGCAATCAGCCGCGGATCGAAGGCGTAGTGCGCGTTGAAGTAGTCGAGCCCGAGCACGACATGGTCGATACGGTGAAAGACACCCGCGGAAATGCCGGTGTGGCTGCGAATCAGTGGAAAGGCGTCAATCGCATCGATGGGGTAGTCCGTGGCGACGCGATCGAAGCGCGCCTGACCGAAGCCGCCCATCAGGGTCGTTTCGCCTAGCTTGAACGAGGCTTCCGCAAGAAATCCGGCGGTCGGGCGAAATTTGCGCTGGTAGCCCTCAAGCGGCAAGCCCCCCATCATACTGTTCTGGCCGACGAAAATGGGGTTGAATGTCATCACGACGAAGCCGTCCATGCCTTGGCCCATGTAGCCAGAGACGCCGGCCTTGAACGCGCCCAGACGGCCCAGGAGACCGCCACCTACCCCGTACGCGTCCTGGGTGAAGTCCTGCCTTGTCTTCACCATGGTTGTTGGATCGGTGATGTCAGCCGACGTGCCGACGCGCTGGTGGAAGGCGTTGCCCCAAGCCTTGATACCCCAGCCTTCCTTCCAGCTGTAGTCGGCCACGGCCTCCGCTTCAACGCGTGGCAAGCTTGTCTGGTCCCAGTTGTAGGTCTTGATAGTGCGCGGGTCGAAGATACCGGCGCTGATCTGCAGCACGTCCGCAATGCTAGGCGTGGTGTACGTGAGCTGCGCGCGGAAGTCCGGCCAGAGGGTACCGAAGCCAACGTGACCGCAGGCCCCGCCGAACATCTTTTCATAGGCGCAGGGGAAGCCAACGCCGTAGGCGTGGCCTAACTCGTAGTTCATGAACAGGTTGCCGCGCCCGAACAGGCTGAAATCGCGACCCGCTCGCACGCTGCCCCAGTTGCCCGCCAGATCGAGGTAGATCGACCGCGGGTCCATCCAGGTAGGATCGGCGACATCCGCTGGTTCGATGTTCGTGATCTGAAACCCAAGCTCGACGCGACTCGAGACCTTGAGATTCGGACTCATCTGCTTCTTGAAATTGAAGCCCAGCGTGGAGGGCACGTAGCCCGAACGAATCTTGGTCTTCCGGAGCTTCCCAGCAGCGTTCACTTGACCCGGGGACGTGGTCTCGTTGAAGCCCACCCAGTTCAAGTTGTTCAAACCCTCGGGGCGATTCTCGCCAAACACGTGCGAGACGAACGCGTTCACTCGCCCGTCCGTCGATACGGTCCAGCCTCCGGCCTCAGCCAGTTTCACTTCGGCGTTGGAAACGCCTGGCCAGCCTAGCCCCAGCGCCACGAGCGCGAGCGCACCTACCTGCTTTCTGTTTACCCTCATGGATCTCAC
>JANNWK010001079.1:0-1773 GCA_031408355.1 Myxococcales bacterium | reverse complement strand
GCCATGTCGCCGAAGGCTTGTAGGCGATCTTGGGCGTCATAGCCGGCGGTCAAGATTTCGGTTCCGTCCACGCTGACGGACGTGCGGTTGCCGTTGTCATCATACGCGTACGCCGTCTTTGTCCCGTCCCGATCAACCTCTAAGAGCCGGCCCGCCGCGTCATAAGTGTACGTCAGGCTACGCGTGACGCTGCCCGCCACCTCAACCAGGCTCTTGATGCGACCCAGCTCGTCTCGCTTGATGGTCTGCGAGAAGGCGTCCTTGCCTTGGAAGTTCGCGGTCAAGTCGGTGAGCTCACCAAAGCCGTTGAAGGCGTTGGTGGTCGAGACCGTGCCGAGCGCGGTGCCCGTCACGAGCCCGCTCTGTGCGTCGTGCGTGAGCGTCAGCGTCTGCTGATTGCCGGTGGCGCTGATGACGGACCCGTCGTCGTCATACGTGAACGACACGGTGCTCGCGTCGTTGACAGTGAGCTGCGAAAGTCGGAAGTCCTCGTCGTAGTCGGCGCTGACCTTGCCTTCGACAGGGCCGGACCACTCAGTGCTGGTAAGCAGCGGACCATCGAAGCCGAGCGAGACGGTGGGGCCGTCTGAGCGGCCTATCGTCGCTGCGCGCCCGGCGCTGTCATAGCCGTAGCTGAGCGCGATGCCCGACGTCTTGAGCGTCTTGAGGCGCTTGGCCGCGTCGTACTCAAACTCCAGGTTGGTGCCGTCGGCGCGCTCGACGAGGGTCGGCTGGTTGCTCTGGTTGTACGTGTGGCGGACATTCCCGATGGGCATGTCGGTCGGGCTTGGACCGTCGACTCGTGGCGGCGTCACGAGTTCGAGCAAGCTCGATGTGCCCTTGTAGTCGAAGAAATGCTCCTTGTTGTCCGGGAGCGTGACGAGTTTCAGCCGGTTGTCGCCGTCGAAAAGCTGCGAGAAGGTGGCGCCACTCGGATCGGTGACGCCGAGCAGCCGCCGTCCTCCTCCCGATCGGAACGGTCGTGACCAGTCTGCTACTGTCTATTCATCGACCTTCAACATGTGATGGCTAAGCGGGTCGAACCCATCTGGAAACCTGGTTGCATCATTGTAAAGCGCGCCGTCGAAGCGAGCACCCGTAACGACTGCGTCGGTCAGATCAGCACCCTGCAGCTTCGTCCGACCGCCTACGTTGTCGAACCCCAGGTTTGCGTCCGCAAGCTTCGCTCGTCGGAGGATGGCATCGGTTAGCGTCGCGCCGCGTAAATCTGTTGCCGATAGGTCTGCATCGGTGAAGTCCGCACCATCGCAGATCGCCCAATAGAGGTCGGCGCCTTTCAAGCTCGCCCCCACGAACTTCGCACGCCCGATCTCCGCGCCTGCCATGAGCGCGCCGTCCAGGACGGCCCCAGTCAGGTCAGCCTCGTAGAGGAAGGCTCCAATGAGCGTGCCTAGCTTGTCGGTTGAGAGTTCCGTAAGGTGTGAGCCGTCGCGCTTTACCACTTTCATGTCGTCCTCAGGGAATGGGAACCAGGTTGCGGGGAGGAAAAAGACGCGAGCCTTGGGATACGACGAGATAGGCAACTAGCGCCACCCCTGTCAGGCCGGTGACCTCTCTTGGCGAACTTGGCGCCGTCGCGGAGAGGGTCGCCGAGCCGGTTCGACCCATACCTCGACAGACAGTTCGATTCCGCGGCGGCTGACTTCCCTCAGCACACTCGTCGACAACACGAAGCCTTGATTGTCGGACGAGACGCTGATGCTGCACACGACATCGACCTTTGCCCCCTTTGTTGCTCGCCTCCAAGATGCC
>JANNWK010001078.1:0-2790 GCA_031408355.1 Myxococcales bacterium | reverse complement strand
GAGCTCGCCAAGCACCCGGCGGCGCAGCTCCGCCTTGTGAGGGGCCGAAAGCATGCCGTGAGCCAGCAGGTCAAGGTCGGGTGCGGCGTCGGCGGCGGCAGGGGCCGCGTCACGGAGCGCGTCGCGATAGGTTTGGTGGACCACGTGCTCGATTTCCTGGCCGAAGGTGGCGATAGCCCAGCGCACAAAGCGATAGGCGAGCGCGGCGTGCCCGAGTTCGTCGCGCGTGATCTGGCTGAGCGCGCGGCGCACGGCGGGGTCGGTCGCGTGCTCCAGCGCCTCAGCCGCTTCTAGCGCTGCGACGGTTTCGCCGATGCAACCCTCGAGCACCGTGGTGACGACGATCTCGTGCAGCGTCCGTTGATCGAGGCTGCCAGAAACCGACAGTGTCGACGGCCCGAGCGAGCGTCCGGCGTAGTGGCTGGCCAGCGCGAAGCAGGCCTTGGTGTGGGCGGCTTCCTCCAGCATGGCGTGGGTGGCGCTTTCGACGAGTGAGGCGGGGGCGCCGAGGCTCATGAGATCGAGCACGAACCGTGAAAAAGCGGCGATCGATGCGTGCTCCATGAGCGCGCTGGCTTGCCAGTTTTGGGTGAGAATCCGGCGCTGCTCGGGCGACAGCGAGTCGAGCTCGGGCACGAGTCCTTCGCACTGCCAATCCTCGCGTTCTGCGAGGGCCGCGGAGCGCGCCTGGCCGCCGACCAGGAAGGGTCGCCCGATGGCGCAGCACTGCTGACAAGAGCGCCCCGACGGACTGGCGACACAGCCTGAGCACCCTTCGCAGTCCGCGGCTCCCGCGCAGGTGTCGGCGGGTGTCTGACATGCGAACTCAGTTGAGGGGCCGCACGCGTTGCTGAGAGCGTTCCCAATGCAGTGAAAGCCGTCGAGGCAGTCGGCATCGGAGTCGCAGTTGGAGCTCGCGCATTGCCCGCCATTGGCATCGCAGACAAGGATTTGTTGGGTGCCAGGGCACCAAGCGTCCGTCCGGCTACCGCCACCCGCCGGACAGGCGGCGCTCCCGGTGCGGTGGAGGAAGTCACCCTCACAGAGCTCGTAGCCCGTGCCCGCGAAGGGATACGGAGTCGGGTTGAGGCAGGGGAACGCGTTGACGGGCCCCGAGCCAGCGTTACCCGCCATCGGCGCACTGCCGGCGGCGCCCGCGGTGTTGACGTTTCCGCCCAGGCCGTGGCCACCGAGGTTGCGACCGCCCTTCCCGGCCACGTTGCTGGAGCCGCCCTTGCCTCTGCCGGCGGCGCCGCCGTTCTGAGTGCCGCCCTCTGCTTCGTCGTCGTGATTCAAAGTGGTCGCGCCGCCGCAGCCGCTGAAGGGCGCGACGCCGACGGCCGCTACCAGAGCGTGGTACCAAAATCGCGGGGTGATGCGCAGAGTCATGCGACCCGGTAACGCAAGAACTGAGCCAGTGGTGTCGGGCCAGAAGAGGCCAGTTTTCCCGGAGTTCTGCGAGGGGTGGTGGCACAAAGAGTGCCACGGGCGGGGGCTGACCGGTGAGCGAGTCCGCTGCGCTTCGTCCTCATGGGACGACGAATACCGAAATGGCGTAGAAGTGCGTGATGCTCGCGGCGAGCACGAAGGCGTGCCAGATCCCGTGGTGGTGGGGCCAGCGCTGCACGACGTAGAACGGCACGCCCAGAGCGTAGATGGCGGCGCCTGCCACGAACAGCGCGATGCCTCGGGGGGCCAAGCTGTGGGCGAGCTGCGGGACACTGAGCACCACCAGCGTGCCCATGGCCAGAGACGGCACCACCGGCCCGTGCCGCTGCGCTCCGCGGCGCCATACGCCGTAGATGCCAAGCCCGCAGAGGACCCACATAGTGGCCAGCACGGCGTGCCCGAGCCGGCCTCCCAGCAAGGTCGATGCGAACGCCGTATAGGTGCCGGCGATCAACAAGAAGATGGTCGCGTGGTCGCACGCCCTCAAGCGTCGCTTGAGCAGCGCGTTGCTGGCCGGTACCGCGTGGTACGCCGTCGAGCACCCGAACATCAATAGCAGCGTGATGCCGTACACCGTGCAGGCCACCAAGCTGGAAGTGCCATGCCTCGCTGCCGCCGGGAGCAAGAATGCCATTCCGCCCAAGCTGGCGAGAGCCCCGAGGCCGTGCGAAAGGCAGTGGAGGCGTTCTTCTGCGGCTGAATAGACACGAGGGGTAGCGAGAGGCGGGGCACCATCACCGGCCGGCATGCCTCATCCTTGGCACGCCCGCCGCTCGGCGCGGGGCAAATCGCAATTTTGGCCTGGGGCGCCCTTGCGCGGTCCGAGTGCGATGTGCAGCTTGTTCGGGTCCGCGAGAGATGCCGCCGAAACTCGGTGGGAAGCGCTCGCGGGTTGCGCGCCAACCGGCGTCGCGAACGCGCCTCCATGTTCGCTCGCCCAATACTCAAAGTTCCTCAGGAGAACCAGCATGCTCACTCGATTTAGCGACTACAGCGATTGGCCCAGTTTCGGCTTTGCCGATTTCGGGCGCGCCCACGGCCAGCAGGACTCGCTTCGCCGTGAGCTGGAGCGGGTCTTGAACCACGAACGGAGCGGCAGTGTCGCCCCAGCGGGCAGCTCTTCGGTCAGCTTCGAGGATGACGGCAGCAATTTCGTGCTGCGCGCAGATGTCCCGGGCCTTGCCGAGAAGGATTTTCAGATCAACGTGGCTGGCAATACGCTGACCTTGCGCGGTGAGCGTAAGCTGGAGGTGCCGGAGGGGCACTCGGTGCATCGTCGAGAGCGGGTCCCGTTCCGCTTCGACAGGAGCTTCGACCTCCCGGCGCGCGTCGATGCCGAGA
>JANNWK010001077.1:0-1521 GCA_031408355.1 Myxococcales bacterium | reverse complement strand
GCCGGTGACGGCGACGATGGAGTGCTGATCCAGCGCGAACTTCTGCCGGCGCAGTTCATCCTCGGCTTGGCCCCGCTCGATGAACTGTCCGATCTGCCGGCCCACCCCCTCCATCACTTCAAGCAGTTCCCTGTCCGGTTGCCGGACATCCGTGCAGTGAAACTCAACAACGCCCAAACACTTCACCCCGCTCAGAATCGGAGTGCCCACGCTCCCGCGCAGCCCGGCCATGCCGGCGGCTGCGGCCCTCGGGCAATTGGGGTCTTGGACGATATCCGTCACCCAGCAGGAGGTCTTCGAGCTCCAAACCCGGCCCGCTATCCCCACCCCGGGTGCGAGGGCAAGCTCGAGCGTCGCCTTCTCGAATTCCACGCCGTGGAAGCCCGCCGCCTTCCAGACCTCCACGCAGCGGAGGGCGCTGTCCACCGCGCTCATCCTCCAAACCGCCCCGATTGAGAACCCGAGCCTCGCCCCGATGGCCTTTAGAAGTTTCGGAGTCGCCTCGCTGAGAAGCGTGGACTCCACGAGGACGCGGCTGACCTCATTCTGCAGCGCGAGGCGCTGTTCGCTGCGCCTTCGTTCCAACAGGGACCGGCGCAACTCCATCTGCGCGACAACCTGCCGGCCCAACCGCACCAGTGCATCGCTCTGCTCCGGCGTCAGCCGCCGCGGCGTCGGGGCGATCACACAAAGCGTCCCAAGGTTGAATCCGTCCTGAGTCGCCAGTGGCGTCCCTGCGTAAAAGCGGATGCCAGGGCCGCCGACCACGAGCGGGCTGTCGTGAAAACGCTGGTCCTCGAGCGCATTCGGCACCTCGAACACCTCCGTCCCAAGAATCGCGTGGGCGCAAAAAGCGAGCTAGCGCGGGGTTTCCCCGGCCTCAAGTCCGACCTTGCTCTTGAACCACTGGCGTTTCGCGTCCACGAGGGACACCAGGGCGATGGGCGTGCCGCAGATCTGCGACGCCAGCCAGGTGATGTCGTCGTAGGTCTGTTCCGGCAGGGTGTCCAGAACGTCGTAGCGCCGGAGGGCCTCCAGCCTGTCAGATTCGTTTACGGGTGGCCGTGCCGGGATCATAAGAGTGGCAGGAGGTTAATGGAGGCCGGGGCACGGCCTTGGACGGGGTGCTCCGAGAGTGCTGGTCGCAGCCCTCCCCCGGAACGCGGGCGCGATCCGACCCGGACACGGGGCTGAAACCTGAAACCCCGGGAACAGCCCCGTGAAGCGATGCTGGCGATGGCCGGCCGCGCCTGCCCACCGGTTCTTGCAGCCGGCCCGCCCGACAAGGCCGACCCACTCCGGCAGCCGTGGGGAAGCCGAGGGAGCCTGCGGGCCTGAATCGATGAACTTTAGCACCTGGGAGTCTCGTCGACCGAATCGGCAATCCCTTTAGGAATAAACAAGGTCTGGGGCCGCCACAAGCCGCCCCCCCCGTCCAGCCGGAGATCCCTGGCGACGCATGCCAAGGGCACCCAGGCGCACCAACTCCCCTTGTACTGCCAAACAATTCGGCCGCCGCGG
>JANNWK010001076.1:0-7741 GCA_031408355.1 Myxococcales bacterium | reverse complement strand
CGGCATGCGCCGTTCACGTGGCGGACACTTCAGCACCTTGCTTCGTCACTCCCGCTCCATCAGGAGCCCCACGTCTTCTTCGAAGACTATCGTCCGCAGGGCATGCTTGCTGTGAAGGGACGACTGTCCAACGAGCATTGGGTGAAGCACGTCTTCCACGCCGACGAGAACCTGTACATTTCCAAGATCTTCGAGATGATCGCGCCGGCGGCGCTTCAGGCGAAGATCGCGCAGTTGCAGGGGCAGGGAAAGCTGCCGGTCCTGGACAAGCGCTTCAAGCAGGATCCGGCGACCTCCACCGTGACCTTCGCCAAGACGTTCGGTTGGGCCGCGCAGGTGTTGGGCATTCAGAGCCCCGAGCTGTATGTGCGCAACGACGTTCCGGGCGCCATCGTAGCGGTGCCGGCGATTCCCCCCGCTTCCGTGGCGGGACAAACGGTGCTCACCGGCTTTCAGCCTCAGGAACTCACGTTCATGTGCGGCAAGCATCTGGCGTCGTATCGTGGTGAGCACTACATCCGCACGCTGTTTCCGACGCAGGCGGAGCTTACGATCATGCTGTTTGCTGGCGTGATGATCGCTGCACCGCAGACGCCCCTTCCGCAGGACATGTTGGCGCAGATCCGAGCGACGGCGCAGGAGCTGTCGAAGTACATGCAGCCGGTGCAGCTGGAAGGCTTGCGCATGGTGGTGAAGCGCTTCATCGAAGAGGGCGCCAAGGCCAACATCAAGCGCTGGAATCAGGCTGTGGAGCTGACGGCCTGCCGTGCCGGCCTGATCGTCTCGGGTGATCTGGAAGTTGCGAAGAAGATTATCGGCGCGGAACAGCAGATGCCTGGCGACCTCTCGGCGGCCGACAAGATGAAGGAGCTACTGCTTTACTTCGTCGGTGAGCAGTACACTCAGGTGAGACGGGCGCTCGGGATCGTCGTCGCGGCCGGCTGAAGGCGGATCTGGCTGGCGCGTGCTGAGCGGCAGCCACGCGCCAGTTTTCGGCGGGGCCCTTGGGCTCGGCGGAGTTCGACAGGCACAGGCCCGCTGCGCGTCACGGTGTCGTTATCTGCCAGGCAGGTCGAATAGCAGCCTTAGACCGGCGCTGAGTTCGCTGTTTACCCTGGTGGTTCCACTGTCTTTCGGCTGACTTGCGTAGGAGGTCAAGCTGAGTGAGCCGTAGGGGCCGAGTCCGAAGCCCGACCAGGCGTAGAAGTCAGCTCCCAGCTCCAAACGCAGCCATTGAACGCCCGAGAATGTCTGTTGGGTGCCCGCGTTGTCATCGAAGCTGACGGAGCGAAATCCGGCGCCGGCGAGCAACCAGGGATCGAACCGCAGGCCCTGCGACAGATGGTAGCGAACGAACGGGCCCACGCTGAACGCGGACCCGGCGCAGTCGCCACAACCGTCGCCGTCGCCGTAGCGGGCGAGCTCTCCCCAAAGGCCGACCGCGACCGATCGACTCACGCCGAGTCCGAGGTCGCCTCGAAAGCCCAGCCCGGTGCCTAGGCCGTCGGCCGCGGCGATTCGGCTCGTCAGACTGCCGAGTGACCAGCTGGGGCCGGCGGCGAGGCCCACGAGGATGTGCCCACGCAGGAGATCGCGGCCCGGCGGCATGAGCGGCGCCAGAGGTTCGGTGTCGTCCACGACGTGCACTCCGGAAGCAACCGGCGACAGTCCGCTGGTGCGCGGACGGCCGGGCTCTCCGCGTGGCGCGGGGTCGGCGTGGGCGATGCTGGTCAACAAGAGAGTGCCGGTGCTGAGAAGGGTGGCTCGAAGCAGAAGCATGACGGGAGCCTCTTACCACCGCCCGCCGCGCCTCGAAACCGCGGGATGGGTCGATTCGTCGGGCAGCGGGCTTTTCAGGTTCTCTTTCGGACGCAACTCGGCGGGAGCGAGCGCCGATAGGGGTGAGGAAGCCCACAATGACGATCGACCCCGATGCCAATCCAACGTTGGAACTCCAGACGCCGGCTGCGTTCGGCCCGTGGAGGGTGGAGATCGGGGACAACGAGGGCGTCCGGTCCTTGGAGCTCGAACTCGGACATCCGCTGACTCTTGGTAGCGGTGCGCGCGCGGGGATCCGTGTATTTGACGAAACGGTGAGTGCGCTACACTGCCAGCTTCAAGCGGAGGCAGGCTCGGTCGAGGTCACCGATCTGGGCTCGAGAAATGGCGTGTTCGTGGGCGGGGCCAGGGTCGCAAAGGCGCGCCTGCTCCAGGCCCCGGCCAGCTTCGTGGTGGGACGCACCACGGTCACGCTGGTGGAGCGTCGTCCGTCCGCTCAGACCCCGCAGGTCGTCGGACTCCCCGGCCTGATCGGAAGCTCTGAACCAATGCGGCGCGTGGCCGAAGAGGTACGACGCCACGCCGGCACGCGAGCCCCGATCCTGATTCAGGGTGAATCGGGGACGGGCAAGGACCTCGTGGCCCGAGCGATCCACGCTCTGGGTCGAGCGAACGGCCCGTACGTTCCGCTCAACGTTGGTGCCATCGCCGAGTCGCTGGCCGATTCGGAGTTGTTCGGGCACCGCCGTGGGGCGTTCACGGGCGCGGTCTCGCACCGTCAGGGCGCGTTCGAGATGGCCCATCGAGGCACGCTGTTCTTTGACGAGGTTGCCGAGCTTTCGCCGGCTGTTCAGGTGCGACTGCTGCGGGTCGTCGAGGACGGAACCGTGCGACCGGTGGGGGGCCAGACGTCCACGCGAGTCGACGTCCGCATCGTCTCGGCCAGTTGGGCGGAACTGCCGGTACGCGTCGACGAGGGCCGATTTCGGGCAGATCTTTATCATCGACTGTCGACCGTTACGGTTCGGTTACCTCCACTTCGTGAGCGTCGGAGCGATATTCCGGCGCTCGCCGCCAACCTACTTCTGCGCATGCAGGGGGAGATTGGACCGAAGCGCCTTTCGAGCGGAGCCCTGTCCGTGTTGGTCGCCCATTCCTGGCCGGGCAACGTCCGCGAGTTGTCGAGTGCGCTTTATCGTGGCGCGCTGCAGGCACCGGGCACCGAGATCGAGGCGCAACATCTGGCGCTTCAGGTCGCCGAACGTGGCCTGCGGCGAGTTCAGGACGTTGGCCAGTTCGACCCGCGGGCCTTGCTTGAGCGCCACTCTGGCAACGTCAGTGCTGCGGCGCGGGCGGCGCGCCTGCCGCGCACGACGTTTCGGGCGTTGCTCTTGCGCAGCACGCTGGCCGTCGCACACCGCGACTAGGTCCGGAACCGGAGCTCGTAGCGCGCGCTCGCGGCAGGCCAGGCAGGCGCCCAGCGAATTCAGAAGGATCCGGAGACGACTGCGCCCGCGAAAGCCGGTTCGTACACCGGTGCCACCACCAGCCGGGGCCCGCGCTCTAGCTGGGCGCTCGACGTCTCTTTTGAATCGACGAGGTAGTAGATGATAGTGCCGACGGCCGCAGCGCCGGCGACAGCGAAGCTTACGATGGCGACGGTCTTGAACGTGTCACCCGATTCGATGTTCTTCTGATACTTGTCGCAGTTGTCGACGTACTGAGCCGCTTTCTTGGCGCGGGCCGTGGCGTCCGGGTAGCGGCTGGTGTCCGTTCGCAACCACGTTGCGGGGTCGATGCATACGCCTCCAGGCCCCGTGCTCTTCAGATCTTCTTCGACCGCCTCTCTGGCGATACCAGCGCCCACGCTGTCCGCGGCGTCGTAGCTGGATTCGGAGCCGAGGTAGAACGCGACACCGCCGATGACGCCCGCGCCGGTCAGTCCCACACCGATCAACCCCGGGGGGCTGCCGCCAAGCCACGAGAAGAAGCCCTTGCGACTACTGGGCGCGCTGCTGGACTCCTCTTGTGGGGCGGGCGCCATTTCGGAGGGCGCCGCAGCGGGCGGGGCGTTGAGCTTGAGTGTGGCGGTCGTGGAAAGGCCCGCGCTCGCCTTTACCTCGGTGCTCGCGCGCATGTCGCCCTTCCGAGCCTCAAGCGCATGCTTGCCAGGTGCCAGGTAGACGGCGCCCGGCAGCGGGGAACGCGCTTCGAGTTCGCCGTCGACGAATACCTCGGCCTCGGCGAGGTCGACCACGACGGTCACTTCCGCGACCAGCGCTTTGGCCGCCGCGAGGCCTGCGGCCGCGCCCTGCCTTTCGGCGTCCGTCGCTTCCTTATGCTCGCGCAGGTACTGGGCGAAGTGCTTGGCGGCGTCGGCTTCGTGAGCCGAGCGGAGCTCGCTTTGCGCGAGATTGAGTAGCACCGCCGGATGTTTTTTTAGCGCGTAGGCCTGGAGGAACGCCACGCGCGCCTTGGCGAACTGCTTCTGATCGAAGAAACCGACGCCTTCCTTAAAGCGTTCGCGAGCCATGCTGAGGGTGAGGTCGTCCTGCGCGTGCGCCGGGACCGGAGTCCATAGGAGTGCGCTCGCCAGCGCCGCAGCGGGACCGAGCTTTGTCAGACCGAGTAAGCCAATTTTTGCCATGCGACGGACCCTCAGCTGAGCTACCCGCCGGGCGGCCCGAGCGGGGCCCCCGCCAGATCGGCGTCAAAGGAACACTCAATATTACGCGACTCGAAACGAGTTGCCTCGACTAGCGGACTGGCTTTCCGGGAGGATAAGCGTCTCATCAAAAAGGCGTTTCCCGGACGATCACGCTCTTCGATGGCTTTGCTGGGGCCGGGGCTGCCGGCACGGGAGCCGGGGGCGGCACCGGGACTGGGACCGCGACCGGGGCTGCCGCAACCGGGTCCGGACTCGGCGCAGCCGCTGGAGCGGCGGGCACAGCACGTGGCTGTGGTCGTGCTGCGGGGCGCCGGAGGGCGCCGGGGCCGTGCTTCCCACGCGCTTTCTTGAGTGTAGCGTCCTCTTCGACCAATGGCTGCGGCGCTGGGCTAGCGACAGCAGCCGCCGGCGCGGACGCAACTGGCTGGCTGGGGCTAGCCTCCTTCGTGGGTGCTGGAGCCTCCGCGGCTACTGGCTCGACCGCTGACGGGCTGACCGCGTCCCGGCCACTGGCGGCTTCCTCTGAACCTCCAGAGAGTGCGACCGCTGCCACCACGACCAGGGCGGTGACTCCGACGGCGGCGAGGACCAGGGGCAGCTTGCTGCTGCGGCGAGCCGGCGGATAAGTGTCAGCGGTCGTAGACGCTTCAGGCGTCGTCGGGGCAAATGGTGCAGGGTACGCTCGCCCGGTGCTGCCCGTTTGCCCCGGGATAGTCTGCGCACTCAGGGCGCGGGCGCGCTCGGCCGGAGGCAGTACTGACTCCGCGATGACCACCGCGGGCGTCGACGGATCGTCCTTTGGGACATAGGGCTTCGACGGGGTGGTAAACGCTTGAATCGCCGACGAGGGACTTGATGGCGGGGCCGCCGACGAGGCGGGAGGCGCAGATCGTGAAGTCGCGGCCGTGGGTACGGCCACAACCACGGGCGCCGCGCCCGATGACGGCTCGCCCACCACAATGGGCGCTATGCCGAGGAGCGTATGCTTCGGCTTCACGACCGGACGCACAGGCTCCGGCACAGAGACCACGACCGGTGCCGGCTCGACCTGAGGCTCCGGTGGCGCATCCCAGGAGGCAGTGAACCGTTCTGAAAGACGGTCGGCGTCGCTCTCTGTGAGCGCGCTGCCATCGGGGCGGGTAGAATCGGGCATCAGCGCTCTTCGAGAAGCCAGGTTAGCATCGGGCCTCGTGGATCGGCAACGCACTCAGCCGAAAATGCTCGCGTCGAAAATTAGTCTCGCCTGGCTGCTGGTGGCGCTCGTCGGCTGCGAGCGCGCGTCGGGCGGCCACGAGCCGCCGCGCGGGGACGCCTCGAACGGCGTCAGTCCCGCGGCCGCTCCTGGGTTGGCCCCGCTCGGGACGCGTGCCGAGAGCGTAGCGCGCGCAGATGCGCTGGCCGTGGCGGCGGGCACCGGGGGAGGGGCGTCGATTCTGCAGCTTCAGGAGGCCGCGCTCATTCGGACGCGGCTGTATCGGCGCGAGCACCGGGAGGCCGATGCCCTGGAGGCGATGGAACTCGAGCGTCAGGTGGCGCGCGTCGCGGGTCCCGCGCGCTGCGAGGCCGAACTGCGTCGGACGCTTCTGGAGGCCGAATTGCGAAACGACCCAGTCGGCACCTACGGTAGCCTCTACGGTTCGTCACTGGGGGCCGCGCCAGGCTGCCGCACCAAGTTCGACGCGGCGCTCGCGATGCTCGAAGGCTTTCGCCCGGCCAGCAGCGTGCTTGACGAGATCGAGCGGGGCAGGTCGCCAGCACCGCGAGCCACCGGTCCATCGAACGTCGTGCCTACCGAACCCCCTGGCGTGGCCGAGACGGCCACGCTGACACGCATCGAACGCTATGCGGCGGCGGACGCGGCGCGCGTCGTCGTCTTCCTCTCCAAACCGGTGCGTTTCGAAGTCGGCGCTCTGCCAGCCGGTGACGGGAACGGTTCTCGGCTATTCGTGGACCTGCGAGGGGCCAGCTACGGCGGTAAGGCAACACTCTCGGCGGGTGGTTTGGTGCAGCGAGTAAGAGTCTCTGAGAAGGCGGCCGACGCGCGCGTCGTGCTGGACTTGAGAGCCGAGGTAGAACACCGCGTTTTCTACGTTCCTGAGCCATTTCGCCTGGTGATCGACGTCGCTAAGCGTGACGGGTTGCGCCAAGCGACCAGGGACGTCCGCCGCGTCGTGCTCGACCCTGGTCACGGGGGGCAGGATCCAGGCGCGACAGGACCCACCGGACTGCGCGAGAAGGACGTAGCTCTGGACATTGCGCACCGCGCCGCACCCTTGATAGCTAGGGAGCTGGGCATCTCGACGTTGCTGACGCGCGACGCGGACGTGTTCGTCCCGCTTGAGGAGCGCACGGCGCGCGCCAACGCATTCGGCGCCGATCTCTTTATCTCGATTCACTGCAATGCCACGGAGCGTGGCGGCAGCAGCGGCGTGATGACGTTCGTGCTGGACGACGCCAAGGATCAACTCGCCTCGCGCATCGCCGCCCTGGAGAACGCAGCCTCGCCGCAGGCGGCGAGTGAACTAGCGTCGACGATGAGTCGCTTCGGTGATCGCACCAACGACGAGCGCTCGAGTGAATTCGCCGAACTCTTGCAGCGAGCGGCCCTGGCTTCCCTCGCACCCAGCTACCCGGACGTTCCAGATGGAGGCGTGAAGCGGGCCGGCTTCTACGTGCTCGCAGGCGCTCGCATGCCGGCCGTCCTATTCGAGACATCCTTCATCTCGAGCGCGCGGGACGAGACCCGCTTCAACACGGGCGACTTTCGCCAGAAGCTGGCCGACGCCATCGTGAATGCCGTTCGCGCCTACCGCGCCAATGCCTACAAAGACGGGCGGGCTCGTCCGGCCCGGCCGGGTCCCTAGGCCGCCCGCTCGAAACAGCCGTTGACGAGGCGGGCCCCCGTCCTTATGGTGTCGGGCCGTTTCGTCAGGCCACTTGAAAGTGATGCGAGGTTCCCATGCGGGACAAAGAGCAGATGAGCAAGGCCCAGCTGAAGAAATTCAAGGACATGCTGGAAGCCAAGCGACAAGAGATCATCAAGCGCGCCCAACAAACGTTGGACGAGGACATGACGCTCGACGCCAACGATCTCCCAGACGAGATGGACCTGGCGTCCAGCGAGTACTTGCAGTCGTTCACGTTCCGGCTGCGCGGAAGAGAGAAAGCGTTTCTGGACAAGATCCAGAAAGCGCTTGAGAAGATCGAGAGCGGGAGCTTTGGCACCTGCGACGATTGCGCAGAAAAGATTTCCATCAAGCGGCTTGAAGCTCGCCCGGAAACCACGCTCTGCAT
>JANNWK010001075.1:0-3532 GCA_031408355.1 Myxococcales bacterium | reverse complement strand
GCTGCCGTCGTTGCGCACGGCAGCTTCGAGAAGCTGGTTTGCGGCAATGAACCGGTAGCTTGTCCGGCGTGCGCGCCGCTGCCACCCGTGGGCGCCATCGCGGTCTGCACCGAGGGGCGCTGCCAGGTCGTCTACGTCGCTGCGACCGACTGAGCCGCGACCAGGCATCTCAATCTCCGACAGCACGGCCGAAAGGATTCAGAAAAATCTGCGTGCTAGCCAGGATGCGCGGCGGGCTCTGCCCTTACACGCTGGACCAGTGTGCTCCACCAACGCACCTTCACTCCGCCGGGCTGGGCGGTGGTGGCTCAGCTCTTCCCTCCCAGGTTCTGCAGGTCGTTAGTGGAGCCGGAGTACCATTGGCTGTTACCCTGCTTGATCCTCGGGCTGCCGGGTTACGGACGGGGCCACCTGTTCCAACGCCTGTAGCGTCGGCGCCGATTGTCAGATCGACTGCGACACCACCGGAACGTGCACCCAGAGCTGCGCCGCCGGCTCCGGCAGCTGCGGACTCGACTGCGACGGCGATTCCACGTGCACTTCCACCTGCGCCGAGGGCGGCTGTCAGGTCACCTGCGTGGAGGACTCGACGTGCACGGCCGATTGTGCCGGCGGCGGTTGCGACTTCGTCTGTGAAGACGCCGCCAATTGCACCTTCACTTGCGGCGGCGGAGACTGCACCTACGAGTGCAATACGACCGGCACCTGCACGATGCCCTAGCCAAACCCGCTCACAAGCTGGCGATGTGGTCCGTGATGGCTCGGGACCTCATCGTCGCTCAGGGTAGCCGCGTCGAAAGCCGGCATGTAGGCCGCTCGCAGCGAGAAGTCGGTCCCCTCCCAGACTAACCCAGGGCCCAGCCAACGCGTCACGAAAGCGGTGACGCCATCGGGCGTGGTACGATGCTCCGCGATGCCGGCGGCACGAACGGTCTCAACGGTGCGCGCGCTGCCCGTGCTCTTGCTCGCGTGGGGCGGGCTTGTGGGCTGCGGAGACCGCTACTTAGCGGCGATCTTGCCCGTGCCGTCTGCCCCCAGCTCGGGCGTTCCCGTCGAACCGCCGCCCGACACGTGCGCCGCCGTTCAAGCCCCGGGCGTGCTGCTGCCAACGCCGCCATTGGGCTGGAATGGTTGGCATCGCTTCAACTGCCGCCCGGAGTTTGACCAGGCCAAGGTCCTGGCCAACATCGACGCGCTGGTGTCGACCGGCCTGCGCGAAGCGGGCTACCAGTACGTCAATCTCGACGAGTGCGCACTCTCGGCCGAGCGAGCCGCCGACGGCACGTTGCTGGCGACGCCCAGTCGCTTCCCCGACGGGCTGGCCGCGATTGGCGACTACGCCCACGCGCGCGGGCTCAAGTTCGGCGTCGAGATCAAGTCCGGCCCGTGTAGCTGGCCCGAGCAGGCCACGCCCGGCGCCGTGGGTCATGAGGCGAAGGACGCGGCGAGCTTCGTGAGCTGGGGTGTGGACTACTTGAAGTATGGCCTGTGTGGGGACACGGGCGTCCCCGCCCCAGAGGTCTTTGAAACCATGCGGGCGGCGCTCGGGGCAGCGGGACGTCCCATCCCGCTCAGTGTGGTGGCCCAGCCTTTCCGTGAGTGGCAGCGTGACGTGGGTCAACTTTGGCGCACGACCGGCGATGTTCAGCCCAGCTGGGACTCGATCCTCGCTACGCTTGATGTCACGTCGCCTTTGGCGGCCTACGCCGGGCCCGGGCGCTTCAACGATCCGGACATGCTTCAGATCGGCAATGGGTCGCTGACGCTAGCTGAGAGTCGCGCGTACTTTTCAGTCTGGGCGGCGCTGGCAGCGCCGCTCTTGGCGGGCAATGACCTGACCGAGATGTCGCCGGATATTTTGAACATTCTCGGCAACACCGAAATGATCGAGGTCAACCAGGATCCGCTGGCCTTGCAGGCGGCGCTGATCAGTACGCAGGGCGATGTGCAAGTCTATGCGAAGCCGCTGGCGAGCTGCGGCGCGCGGGCCGTGGTGTTTCTGAATCGGGGCGACCAGCCGGCGTCAGGGAGCGTTAGCTTGCCCGAGCTCGGGCTCGCACCCGGCCCGGCTCAGCTACGGGATCTCTGGGCGCACGCCGAGTTGCCGCAAGTTACCGACTCGCTGAGCGTCGTCGTTCCGGCCCGGGATGTGGTCGCGCTGCGCGTCACGGGCGTCGAGCCCGCGCTCCCCAGGGGAGAGGTCTACCTGAGCGATCTGCAGTGGACCTACGCCGTCAGCGGGTACGGGCCCGTCGAGCTGGACACCAGCTCGGGCGTGAACGGCTTGGGTGACGGTCTGCCGCTCACCTTGCGTGGGGCCGTGTACGCCAAAGGCTTGGGCGCGCACGCGGCCTCGCTGGTTCGCTATCGGCTGGGCAAGGCCTGCCGCGAGTTCAGGGCGGACATCGGCATCGACGACGAGACGGCCGGGGCCGGGGCCGTGGCGTTCGAAGTGTGGGCGGACGGCGAGCAGCTGTTTGATAGCGGCACGCTGCTGGGTACATCGCCCGTCCAGCGCGTTAACGTGGACGTTTCTGGGCGGAGCGAGCTCCGGCTGATGGTGGGCTTCGTCGACGATTACACTATGGATCACGCCGATTGGGCCGACGCGCGTCTCGTCTGTGACGATTTGTGAGCCAGGGGGGGCGAGTGCTGGTGCCTCACCCCTGAGGCGAACAAGTGCTCGGACTAAATGCGCGAATTTTACACGAAGACGCGGGTCTGTTACATCGCAAGCCCTTGGGGGCTCGCCATTCTGCCGGCCTAGCTCTCCTGCTCGGGCTTTCGGCCTGTGCTTGCAGCGCCTCTAGTGAGGGTGCTGGCCCCGGCGCTGCCGCGGGGGGCTCGGGTGGCGGGGGCTCGGGTGGCGCTGGCCAGGGTGGCGGCGCGGCCGGGCCGCTCTGCGCGACGCCCACACCGGGCACAGCGCCGATCAGGAGGCTGACCCGGTTTGAGTACAACAACACGGTGCGCGACCTGCTCGGTGACGCGTCGAAGCCGGCCGAGCGCTTGCCGCCCGAGCTCAAGGGCAATGGCTTCAGCAACGATGCCGCCTCTCTGACCACGACGCGGGTGCTCGTCGATGCCTATCAATCGGTAGCGAGCGAGCTGGCGACCAAGGCCACGCTGGATGCGGCCGCCTTGGCTCGGCTCTCGGCTTGCGACGTCGCGGCGCAGGGCGAGGACGCCTGCGCTCAAGCCTTCATTACCGATTTTGGCGGGAGAGCGTTTCGGCGCACTTTGACGGCCGCTGAGAGCGCCTCCCTGCTTGGCGTGTACGTGGCCGGCCACGAGGGCGCCACGCATGCGGCAGGCCTGAAGGCCGTCATCGAGATGGTCCTGCAGTCGCCGCAGTTCCTGTATCGGGTCGAGCTGGGCACGCCGGTGCCCGGTCAGGCGGTGGCTCGACCCACCGGTGGCGAGATGGCGACGCGCCTCTCCTACCTGCTTTGGGGGTCCATGCCCGACGCGCGGCTCCTGGGCGTGGCGGCGGCCGGACAACTGGAGTCGCCCGAGCAGGTCTTGGCGCAGG
>JANNWK010001074.1:0-3577 GCA_031408355.1 Myxococcales bacterium | reverse complement strand
CGTCGGTGCGGCGCGCCTCGGGTCGCAGCAGCTCCGAAATCTTCCCGCTGACGATGACCTCACCCTGGCGCAAAATCGTCACGCGATCGCAGAGCGTTTCCACGTCGTTCAGGATGTGAGTTGAGAAGAAAATGGTGCGCCCTCGGCCGCGCTCTTCGAGGATGAGGTCGCGCACCTCCTTGCGACCTCCCGGATCCAGCCCGCTCATGGGCTCGTCCAGGATCAAGAGTTCAGGATCGGCCACGAGCGCGGCGGCCAAGCCCGTGCGCTGCAGCATCCCCTTGGACAGGCGACGCACGGGCCTGTCCGCGGCGTAGAGGAGCCCCACTCGGTCGAGCACCTGGCGCGTGCGGTCGCGGGCGGCTCCTGCGCTGAGCCCCGACAGTCGAGCGCAGAGTTCCACGAACTCGGTGGGCGTCAGGTAGGGGTAGACGTACGGATTTTCGGGCAAAAACCCGAGTTTTGCTAGGGACCGAGTGCTCGGCACGGGGATCCCAAACAGCGAGGCCTCCCCCGCGCTTGGCCGAATCAGCCCGGTGAGGATCTTGATGGTGGTCGTCTTGCCCGAGCCATTCGGCCCCAAAAAGCCGAAAATATCGCCGCGTTGGACCTCAAACGAGACGTCCTTCACCGCCATGACCGGTCGCCGCAGCAGTCCCAGTCGGAATTCTTTCTTGAGCCGCTCGACCCGGATGACGACGTCTGCCACGTTCAGGGGAAGGTAGCGTCGATGGGTCACGGGCAAAAGCCCCAGTCGGGGCAGCCCGCCTGGCGGACCAAGCTGGGCAGGCGAGGGCGCCCGTCCGCCAATTTCTTAGCCTGGCCAAAGGGTGATAGAAGGCTGTCGGATGCTTCGCTTTCCCGGGACCTTGTGTGGGTATGTCCCGGGCCGCGGCTGCGGCTCCCGAGCGGTTGGCTTGCAGCGCGCTCCCCGGCCAGGGAAAAGCGTGTTTGAACCGAGGAAATACGAGGAAAGATGAAACGGGTAGGCTTCGCATCGCTGTCGCTTCTGGGGTCACTCTGGGCTGTTGGCGTACAGGCGCAACAACCGCCACCGCCGCCGCCACCGCCGCCGGTAGCCCCGGCGACCCCCCTGCCCCCGCCCGCGGCTCCGGTCGCCGCCCCGGTCGCTCCCGCCCCGGTCGCTCCCGCCCCGGTCGCGCCTGCTCCCGCCGCTGCCCCCGCCCCGGTGGTCGCCCAGGGAAGTCTGCAGCTCGGCAGCGATGGGCTGGGCGGCGACGCCAGCGCTAGCGGACTTGAAGGCGACGAGCCTGAACTCCCCACCGACTACGAACGCAACTGGCGGCTGGCTTCGCTCCAGGTGCAGAACGCGCTCTCGGGTTCAACCGGCCTCCTGCGCGTGACCGAAGCTGGTTCCGGAGCGCCGGGCACCTTCCGCTTTTCACTCAATAGCAGCTACTTCGCGAACTCGACGTTTCTGTGCAATTCCGCCAACCCCTGCCCCAGCTTCGGTGGCCAGGCGCCTGGCTCGGGCGATGACCTGAGCGCGATGAGCGCGCACCTGGGGCTTTCGGCCACGCTATGGCCGTTCCTGGAAGCCTATATGGGCTTCCACAATCGCGCAGTCAGCAACACGCGCAGTCGCCCCCAGCTGCTGCAGATCCTCGGCGACACGAACCTGGGCGTGAAAGGCTTCATGCCCAAGGAGCCCGACGCCATCTTCGGCTTCGGTGGCGAACTGGAGTTGTGGCTCCTGAACGGCACCGGCGGCGTCGGTCTCGACAGCGGGGGCACGAGCTTCGCCCTGCGCGCCCTGACCACGATCGATCTGAATAACCGCATCAACCCCGACGACAACATCCCGCTGCGGTTTCACGCCAACCTTGGCTACGTGCTGGACAACTCCGGCAAGGTCGTGGAGGACCTCGAGAACAACGCGCCGCCGCAAGGTCGGGGCACTCAGATTTCGCGGATTGAGCGGTTTGGGCTCGATATCAATCGCGTCGACTTCGTCAACGTCGGCTTGGCGGCGGAGTACGACCACCCGCTGATTCGACCGTTTCTGGAGTGGTCGATCGACATCCCGCTCAATCGCCAGGACTACACCTGCAACACCACGACGGTGAAGGGTGCCGGCGAAGGCTGCCTCGGCGAGAACCAAGGATTTGCCGTCTCCCCTTCGCGGCTCTCGCTCGGCGCGCGGGTCTTCCCCTGGGCTGACCACGGGCTCGCGCTCACCGGAGCCTTCGACATCGGTACGGGCGCCACCAGCAAATTCGTGGAGGAAATTTCGCCGGAAGCCCCGTGGAATCTCTGGTTCGGGCTGGCGTACGCGGTCGACACGGTCGCCCCCGCCCCGATCATTCAGCGCGTCGAAGCGCCGCCAGCTCCTGCTCCCGTGGCGCCTTCCGCCAAGGCGTACGTGGCGGGTGTCGTCAGCGAGCGCGGAACCCAAACGCCCATTCCCGGAGCCGTGTTGCGCTACGATGGCCGCAACCTGACCGGGATGGTCACGGCTGAAGACGGCACGTTCCGCTCCGCCGAGCTGGACAGTGGGAACTACACCTTCAACGTAAGCGCCGCCGGTTACCGTGACGGTCAGTGCCTAGCGACCGTTCCCCCAGCCGGCACCGCAGTGCCCGCTGCGGCCCAGCCCGTGGCGCCTGCGCCCGCGGCCCCCGGTGCTCCCCCGGTTCCCGGAGCTCCGCCGCTGGCTCCACCGCCGGTTTCGACTCCGGGCGGCGTGGCCGGGCCGACCCAGGCCGGCGGCAACACGGTCGTCAACGTTATCTGCGAGCTGGAGGCGATGCCGCGCGTCGGTACCGTCGTCGGTGCGGTCAGCGACGGCGAGACAGGCCAAGCCATTTCAAGCGCGCGGATCTCAATCATCGATCCGCTCAATCGGACCCTCGAGCTAGCGGCGGATTCGACGGGCGCGTTCAGCGTCGGCAACGTCAAGCCGGGCACCGTCAAGATCTCGGTGGAGGCGGCGGGCTACTTCTCAAGCGCCCTGGAGGTTTCCGTCAAGCCGCGCGAAGAGGTGCAGGCGCGCATCGTGATGAACAAGCGACCCGCCCAGCCGAACGTGGTCGTGGCGGGCCGCGAGGTGAAGCTGAAGAAGTCGGTCCACTTTCAGCATGATTCTTCCGAGATCTTGGCGGATTCGTTCGGATTGCTCGAGGAGCTCGCGGAGCTGCTCAAGGCGCGCGCCGAAATCCGCCTGGTCGAGGTGCAGGGCCACACCGACAACACGGGTTCAGCCGTGTACAACCAGCGCCTGAGCCAGGGGCGCGCGCAGGCCGTGGTGGACGGCTTGGTACGGCTGGGCGTCGCTCAGGACCGGCTGGTCGCAAAGGGCTATGGGGCGGAGAAGCCGCTGGTGCCGAACAGCACCGACGCCAATCGCTCCAAGAACCGGCGCGTTCAGGTGATCATCCAACAGAAGTAGGGCCGAGCTCGCCAGACAGGGCTTTGGGGCGTGTCCCTGAATTGGGATCGCTCGCGCGTGCCCGTAAACGTGCCCGTACGTGCCCGTGCCCGTGCCCGACGGTCCGTGAGGAGCCGTTAGGCCCGTTTGTTTGTACAAACAGGTAGGCCGAGGTTTGTGGCGCGGGCC
>JANNWK010001073.1:0-1560 GCA_031408355.1 Myxococcales bacterium | reverse complement strand
GCTTGACGGTCGCTACCGCATCATTCGCTTGATCGGCGAGGGCGGGATGGGCGCGGTCTATGAGGGGGAGAACACCTCGATTCACCGGCGGGTGGCCATCAAGGTCCTCCACCCGGGGGCCGCCGGTAACTCAGACGCGGTGGTTCGATTCGAGCGGGAGGCCCAGGCGGCTGGGCGCATCGGGAGCGATCACATCTTGGAAGTGCTCGACCTGGGCAGGCTGCCAGGAGGCGAACGCTACATGGTCATGGAGTTCCTGGACGGCGAGCCGCTGTCTCAGCGCATCCGAGGCCTGGGGAAGATGTCGGTGGAGCAGATCCTGCCGCTCGCGCACCAAATCCTGATCGGCTTGGCGGCTGCCCACGCTGCCGGGATCATTCACCGCGATCTCAAGCCGGACAACATCTTCGTCTTGCGGGAGAAGGCTGGCCTGCGCGACTTCGTGAAGCTGATCGATTTCGGCATCTCGAAGTTCAACGCCATGACCAGCGACATGAGCATGACCCGCACGGGCGCTGTGATGGGCACGCCCTACTACATGGCGCCCGAGCAAGCCAAGGGCTCGGCCGACGTCGACCATCGCAGCGACCTCTATTCCATCGGCGTGGTCTTGTACGAAGCCGCGACCGGGCAGGTGCCCTTCAATGCGAGCACCTTCAATGAGTTGCTGTTCAAGATCGTGCTCTCGGAGCCACCGCCGCTCCGTGAAGTCGTTCCGGACATCGATCCGAGCTTTGCCGCTTTTGTTGAGAAAGCGATGGCGAAGGATCCGGCCGATCGCTTCTCGACGGCCAGCGAGATGCTGAGCGCCCTGGGCGCACTCGTGCCGCCGGGCGTCGCGTTGCCAGCGGCCCCCGCGTTGTCCAGCACGCTACAGCCGAACCAGGTGGTCACGAGCTTTGGGGCGACTCCGACCGTCAATGCCCGGACTCAAGGCGGTTTTTCGGCGTCTCAAGCGGGGCAGCCGAGCTCACCTCCACAGCGTCGCGCCACCCTGGGCATTGTCGCGGGGGCTGCTGCGCTGCTTCTGGTCGGCGGCGCGTTGGCGGCTTACAAGGCCGTCTCGGGCGGTGAGGCTGCCGCCGTTCCCAGCGTCGCGCCCGTCGAGGCGTTGTCGCCTTCCGGCGCGAGGCCTGTGGCGCCGGTTGACGTTGCTCCCCCGCGCGTTGAAACGGAGAGCGCGCCTACGGTAGCGGTGCCGAGCGACCGTCCAAGCGTCAGCGAGCCGGTAAAGCCCGCGAAGGGCCCGGTGGCGTCACGTCCACCCGTTGCCGCCCCGGCCAAAGCTGCGCCGCCCGCGGGCACCACACCCAAGCGTCGCGACTTCGGCTACTGAATCGCTCTCCTAAGCCGGCCTTGGCAGCCGCTCGGCGCGCCAACGGGCGCCGGGAAGAGTGTGCGCAAGCGTTGCGCCGCTTCCCGAGTTCCCGGAATATGGCGCCGCTGGAGCTTGGCGTTCACTGACCTTCCCTGTCTACATTGAGGCTCGCGATATTCCCCAAGAGGTCCGGGGAGTGGACGCGCTCCTCGCCGACTGCAGCGCGGCGTTGAAGGATGAGC
>JANNWK010001072.1:0-1774 GCA_031408355.1 Myxococcales bacterium | reverse complement strand
CTCGAGCTGCAGACCCTCCGCGCCGGCGACATCGCGCTGCGCGCGCTTGAACGCGCCGGGCTTCGGGCAGAGCTATTGGACGACGCCACCGATGGCGCAGAGCTTCGCGGTGACGCCACGCTGCTCGCTCGCGCTCTCGGTAACCTGCTCGAGAATGCCCAGCACCACGCGGGTGGCGCGCGTGGCCTGAACCTGAAGCTGAACGGCAGCCAGGTGCTTTTCGAGATCAGCGACGCCGGTCCAGGCCTCAGCGAGCAGGCCATCTTGCGGGGCTTCGATCCGTTCTTCCGAGGGACCGACGGCGAGACCGTGGCGCGCGGCTCGCTCGGACTCGGACTCTCGCTGGTGCGCCGCATCGCCCGCGCCCACGGCGGCGATGCCAGCATCAGCAACCAAGAGGGAGGCGGCGCGTTGGCGGTGCTTTCGTTACCTAGACTCCTGGCGGCCGCCGCAAGCTAGGGGGCGATCTGCTGCGCCGCGAGGCCTTCAAGGGCTTTGACCAACGCTGAATGGTCCAGCGCCGCCCCGCCCGCGGCGCTCACCGCGTTGAAGAGCTGCTGGCAACTCGCGGTGGCGGGCAAGCTGAGCCCGAGCTCCCGGGCACCAGCCAGCGCCAGGTTCAGATCCTTCTGGTGCAGCGCAACCCGAAACCCGGGTTCGAAGTTGCGCGTGATCATGCGCTCGCCGTGCACCTCCAAGACGCGCGAGGAGGCAAACCCTCCCATGAGCGCCTGCCGAACGCGCGCAGGATCGGCACCCGCCTTGGCTGCGAACAGCAGCGCCTCGCCGACCGCGGCGATGGTCGCGGCGACGATGATCTGATTGGCGACCTTGCACGTCTGGCCGGCCCCATTCTCGCCGACAAGCGTGATGTTCTTGCCCATCAACTCGAAGAGCGGCTTCACGCGCAGGAAGGCCGCGTCCGCTCCGCCTACCATGATCGTCAGCGACGCAGCTTTGGCGCCGACTTCGCCGCCCGACACCGGCGCGTCCAGATAGTCGCAACCGAGTTCGCGGATGCGCGCCGCAAACAGCTTCGTCTCAAGCGGCGAAATCGAGCTCATGTCGACCACCGTCTTGCCGGCGCTAAGGCCGGCACTCACGGCTTCGGCGCCGAACAGGACCGTCGCCACATCTGGCGTGTCGGGCAGCATCAGAATGATAACGTCTGCACGCTCGGCCACCTCACGACTGGACGCGCAGGCCGTGGCGCCCTCCAGGCTCGTCCCGCTGCGACTGAAGGTGAACAGCGAGTGTCCCGCCCGGATGAGGTGCCCCGCCATCGGGCGCCCCATGATGCCAACGCCAATAAAACCGACCTTGCTAAGCATCGTCCCTGGCATGTTGCAGATAGGGCTTGGCCCAAGCAAGGCCCTCGTCCGTTTGTGCACGTGGCTTGTACTCGCAGCCCACGTAGCCCGTGTAGCCCTCGCTGTCCAAGAGCTCAAACAGGAACGGGTAGTGGACTTCGCCGGTGCCCGGCTCATGCCGACCGGGGTTATCCGCGATCTGCACATGGGCGATGCTCGGCAGGTGTTGTTTCAGGGTCGAGCCCAGATCCCCTTCCATGATCTGCATATGATAGATGTCGTACTGAAGGAACAGGTGCGGCGAGTCGACGGCGGCGAGAAGACCGAGCGCCTGCTTGGTACTGGTCAGGTAGAAACCGGGGATGTCGCGCGTGTTGACCGGCTCGATCAGCAACTTGAGGCCGGCCTGGCCAAGCTCCGCTGCGGCGTACTTCAAGTTATCGACGAACGTTTCCTGCAGCCTC
>JANNWK010001071.1:0-1729 GCA_031408355.1 Myxococcales bacterium | reverse complement strand
CGCACAGGGCCTGTCGCGAGTGGTGGATGCGTGGGAGGCAGAGCACGGTGCGTTCACCGAGACGGAGCTGAAGCGCGCGGCACGCCGGCCTCGAGTTGGTCAGAAGTGAGGGGAGTCGTGTTGGATGCTGGCGCGCTGATCGCGCTGGAACGCAACGACCGCGCCATGTGGGCCGTCCTGCGTACGGCTGCTCGCAGTGGCGTGGACGTCATCGTGCCCAGCACTGCGCTGGCGCAGGCCTGGCGCGGTAGGACCACTCAGGCGATGCTGGCACGCGCGCTCGCGCACTGTGACGTTGCCTCGTTCGACCCGCTCGCCCGTGCCGTTGGCGAGCTGTGCGGCAAGACACGAAGCTCCGACCTTTGCGATGCGCACGTTGCGCTCGTCGCCGTCGCGCGAGCTGACGTGCTCTACACGAGCGACCCTTCGGACTTGCGGCTGCTGGTGCGTGCCTGTCGCGGTCGCTCGCCAGCGATCGTTCGCTGCTAGCGGCGGTCCGAGAGCGGATCGACGCCGGGCTCGACGGGCCCGCTTGGTTTGCCGGCAGCGTCCGGCTTGGTCTTGGTCGCGGCCGCGCCCTTGGGCGAGCGCTGCATTCCGATCGGCTTGGGCGGCACCGCGCCGGTCGGCCCCGAAGACGCCACCGCGAGCGCGCTAGGAACGGACGCGACGGCTGCTACGGGGGCCGATTCGACCGCGGCAGGGGTTGGCACGTGAGCTACAGGCTGGCTGACGGCTGACACGCTGGGAGCCGCGCCGGCCACCGAGCTCGCACCTGTCGTCGTCTTCCAAAACAGGATGCCGAGCAGCAGGGCCAAGCCGCCCCCCGCGACTCCCAACCAAACGGCCCGACGGCTGCGTCCAGCTTGCGTCGCGCCCCAGGCCTGCGAAGGGCCGGTGCTGGAGGCAGCGGTGCGCCAGGCAGGATTGGAGGAGGCCAGCTCAGTGGAGGAGAGCCCACTTGAGCTGAGCACACGCGAAATGCGCTCGGCGCTGCGCGGCCCGGCGTCGGGGGCAAAGGCTGCGAGGTCGGCGGCCAAATCCGCCACGTTCTGGTAACGCCGAGCGCGGTCCTTCTGCAAACAGCGCAAGATCACGGCTTCCAGCCGGGCCGGCACATCGGGGCGCACGCTGCGCGGCGGCGTCGGCGCGGCGTGCAGAATGAGCGTGCACAGCTGAGGCATGGTGTCCGCCTCGAAGGGAGCGCGCCCCGTGAGCAGCTCATAGAGCACGATGCCAACCGCCCAAATGTCGGAACGCGGGTCGACGTCGCGCGCGCTGTTCAGCTGCTCGGGCGACATATACAGCGGTGAACCCATGATGGCTTGGGTGCGGGTCATGCCCATATCGGCGCTCGAGCTGCCCGGCGAAGTCATCTTCGAAATGCCGAAGTCCAGCACCTTGACGCAGGGGCTACCGTCGGCGCGCGCCGTCAAGAACAGGTTGGCGGGCTTGAGGTCGCGGTGAACGATGCCAAGCGCATGCGCCTCGGCCAGCGCTTCGCAGGCTTGCAGCACGTACTCCACCGCTACTGCCGGCGCGAATACTCCCGACTCGCGCAGCGCCGCTGAAAGGTCACGGCCGCGCATCAGCTCCATCACCATGTAGGGCGCGCCATCTTCGAACCCCGCTCGGCCAGCTCGTAGGTCGGTCGCGGCCCGTTGAACGCTGGCCGTCCGTCCGTCCGTCCTGCTTCGGCTCCGTGCCGCCGGCGAGCGGCGCGAGCCGC
>JANNWK010001070.1:0-7575 GCA_031408355.1 Myxococcales bacterium | reverse complement strand
TCGAGCGAGGTGCCGCCGCCCAGCAGGAGCCGGCGCAGCTTGTCCTCCTGGAGCGTGATGAGCACCGGCACCTCGTCCCGCTCGGGGTTCGAAAGGTCAGGGCTGACGCTGACGCGGCTGAATACCTGAAGCTTTTGCAGTTCCTCCTGGGCGTCCGTAAGCTCGCTCTCTGAAAAGGGTCTGCCCTGCCGCAGCCCAAGCGCGGCTCGCACTTTGCTCTCAGGAATTTGTTTGAGCCCTTGGAGGCTGATCTCGCCGAAGCGCGCGGGTCGCCCAGGCTCTAGCTCCATCACCACATCGGCCGACTGCGCGTTCAGGTCCACGGTCGCGCGCAGACGAACCTTGGCGTAGGCGTAGCCCGCCTCCTTGAGGACGCCTTCAAGCCTCCGCGCATTGCGGTCGAGCTCGGCTTCCTCAAACGGCCGCCCGCGCGAAAGATCGGTGGCGGCGTTCAGCTTGAGCTGGAGCGCGCCCGGCAGAGTCAGCAGACGAGGGTCGTTCTTGACGCTGCGCAGGGTCACCCTCGGGCCGGGGGTCACGTGGAGGTCGATCTCGACCTCGTGGCTGCCGACGGCGCGGACCCGAGCGGCTACCACCTTCACGTCGTAGTAGCCGCGGGCGCGATAGAACCGCTCGATGCGTTCCAGATCCCTGGCGACCAAGTTGGCGTCGTAGTCTGGCCCGCGCACCGGCCACAGGAACGAGCGTGGCGGAGCCATCGTGAGCCCACTGAGCGCTTCGCTCGAATCGAGCTCGCTCGGTCGCGTTTCCCGCAGCGTGATGTCCTTGACTGTGCGCGCCCCCGATGACGGAGCCGCGCAGCTCACTGCGGCAGGGAGCACGAGCAAGCCAGGAAAGACCAGCCGCCAACACAGACGGCCGAAGCGCAACGTTTGCTGCAGCATCGGCCGCTCGACGGTCACCGGGATAGCGGGCCAGGCCCGTTCGGCCCAACCCGAGGACGCGCCCGCGCGGTCCCCGGCAGAGAACTCACTTCCTCGGCTCTTTGCGCTTCACGCCGGGCAGTGTTGCCAGCTCGGCCGCTGGCTCTTGGATGGTCATTTCCTGAAAGTCGACCACGCCCATGAACGGATCGGCTTCCGCGCCGGATGACGCCTTGCTGAAGGTACTCCCGTAGACGCCGGTGACCGTGACCTTGGCGCCCGCGGCCGGCAACGGATTGGGCGTCTTCACGCCCCAGAAGCCGTCCAGGTGCTCGGCGTTCTCCTTGCCCTTGTCGAACTCCTCGATCGCGTCAAAAATGTTGGCGAAGTTCGAGGCCCAGCCCATGACCTTGATCGAGTCGGCCTCCGCGGCGTCCTTCGAGTCACCGATCCAGAACGCGGGCACCGGGGGCTTACAATCCTCAGGGTCGGCCTTGCCTCCCTTGTGGACGGCGCACTCCGGCGCGTCGGTCATGTTCGTCTTCGTGATGTAGCCCGAGATGCTGAGGCGCTTCTGGCTGACCTCTTTCTTGTGGACGCGGCTACGCAGCGAGTAGCTCGCGCCCCAGACGGTCCACGCTTCACCGCTCTTCATTGGCCGCTTCGGCAGATTCGCGGCCGGTGGGAGCGAGGCCTTGGCGCCGCTCGCCGCGGGGCGCGGCACGTACTTGATCTCCTCTGTTCCGCAGCCAATGGCTCCCAGACACAGGACAGAAACAAGGGTGGAAAGGGCGGCTGAATGGGCTCTTTGCGACATCTAGAGAGGGCCTCCTCGAAACTGCGGCGACCTTAGTCCGCGTTCTGCCGGTACTGCAAGAGCATGCTGGGGAATTTGCGTGCTTTCGGGTCGCGGCGGCTTGGAGCCCGGCACCGCGGCTGCGGCCTGTGGGCCGATTGGATGCAAGCAGCGGAGCACCCTGGGGGCCGCCCCAAGCGGACAGGCGGGATGGTGCGCGGGAGCCAAATGGCGGTAAAGCCGCGCAAGGAGTCTCGACCTCTGGCACGCACCCTTTTTGTTGGCGATGTTCACAGCTGCGCCGATGAGCTCGCCGAGCTCTTCGCGCGCGTCGCCCTGACTTCGACCGACCGAGTCGTCTTCACGGGCGATCTGGTGAGCCGTGGGCCGAAGCCTCACGAGGTGCTCAGGCTTTTCAGAGACGTTGGCGCTCGAGCGGTCGTGGGCAACCACGAGCAGCGCCTGATTGCCGCTCACCAAGCGCGCTTGCGGAGAGAGAAGGGTCCGCGGCTGAGTCCTTCTCACCAGGCTATCGTGGACGAGCTTTCGCTCGACGACTGGCAGCTGCTCGAGTCGCTCCCGCTTCTGCTCGATGTGCCCGAGCATGGCGTGCTGATGGCGCACGCCGGCGTTGATCCCAGCGTGCCGTTGACCGAGCAGGACCCGTGGCTAGTGACCCACATTCGTTCGCTCGACCAAGAAGGCAAGCCTTCGGCGCGCTGGGGCTCGCCGTGGGCCGCCAAGTACCGCGGGCCTCCGCACGTCATCTTCGGTCACAACGCGCGCAAGTCGCCGCAGCTGCACGCGTTTGCGACTGGGCTGGACACCGGTTGTGTCTACGGTGGGGCGCTGACGGGGCTGGTGCTTCTGCACGGACAAGCGCCGCAACCGCCCGCCGAGCGGGCAGAATGCCTCGTTTCCGTGGCCGCGCGGGCCCAGTATGCCGACTACGGTGGGCCGCTCACCGACTGAAGCCGAAAGCCGCGATGGTCAACGCTCGACGTGTTCCGCTCTCGCCGATCCTGCCCGGCGAGCAACCGCTTGCCAAGGAGCTCGCTAGCTACCTCGTGAAGGTGTTGCGGCTCCGGACCGGCGATGCCTTCATCGTTTTCGATCCTGAAACCGCCTGCGAGGCGGACGCGGTGTTGACGTCGGATGTGCCGGCGCGCGTCCGCGTCGCGGAGCTGCGTCCCGTCGTCCGCCCGAGCGGGCGCGAGCTGCACCTGCTGCAGGGGCTAGCCAAGGGCGACAAGCCTGAGGCGGTGGCTCGAGCCGCGGTGGCGCTGGGCGCTTCCGCGCTCAGCTTCGTGCGCACCCTACGCAGTGTCGTGGGGGGTGAGCTCCGGCACGAACGACTCCGGGCCAGCATGATCGACACCGCGCGCCAATGTGGTCGCGGCGAGCTGCCGCGACTGGCCGGGCTTGTGTCGCTCGAAGCCGCCGTCCACGGTGTCGAGGGCGCGTGCTACGTACTGGACCCCCACGGCCAGCGATCGCTCGTGGCGGCGCTCGCCGGCGAGCCCAAGCTTGCGCCGCTGACACTGGCGGTGGGACCCGAGGGTGGCTTCGCGGAGTCTGAGCTGGCAACCCTTACGGCTGCTCGCTTCGAACCCGTACGCCTTGGGCAGTGGGTGCTGCGCAGCGAGCTGGCTGCCACGGCCGCTCTCGCGGTGGTCGCGGCCTACGACGCTTGAGCGCCTGCGCTCTTCCGGCGTCTCGTCTTGTGGCGACGCCGGCACGCGTTGCGTCCGGACAGCCACGGCCCCAGACCGCGAAGCCAAGTAACTCCGAATAGTTAGCCTCAGGCCCGCGCGATGCAGCGAGCCGGACCCATGCTCGTCGCGCTCTTGCCAGCCCTAGCCTCGGTGCTCCTCTTCACTGCCACGTTGCGGCTTCGACCCGGCGTTGCGCCGCTTCGACACTGAACAGTATATCAGGTGAGTGGAGGTGGCCGGCCCTACAAGAGTTCAAGTATTTTCTCAAGCTTTCAGCGGGTCCGGTTGTTGACAGGTCGATCCCAGACCTTTAGCGTCGCGGGGCAAGAAGTGGGAGATAGTGGGCCGTAGTGCCCGGATCACCCAACCTCTCCCAAACCCCCATGTTCCGCGGTCAGTTCACGCATTCGGTCGACGCCAAAGGGCGCGTCAGCCTGCCCGCGCGCTTTCGGGATGTGTTGCTGGCGGAGGGTGACGCGCGCTTCGTGCTGGCGCCCGCCGTCTTCGACCCCTGCCTTCACCTCTACCCGATGAAGGCGTGGGAAGAGTTCGAGCGCAAAGTCTCGGAGCTGCCCAGCCTGGACGCGACCGCGATTCGGTTCCGCCGCTTGTATGTGTCGGCGGCTGTCGAGTGTGAACTCGACGGCTCGAGTCGCGTGCTGGTGCCGCCGCACTTGCGCGAACGCATTGAGCTTGAGAAGGACGCGCTTTGGGCCGGCATGGGGCGGACGCTCGAACTATGGGCGAAGTCGTCGTGGAACGCGGCGCTCACGATGAGCTCCGAGGAAGCGGCCTCCTTTAGAGCCGCGCTGGAGCAACTGAAGATATGACGATGTCAGAGCTACCCTTCGAGACCAAGGCGAGCTTCTCCCACCTGCCGGTGCTGCTGGAGCGCGTCTTGTCAACGCTCGAGCCAGGACGGGGCGGCATCTATGTTGATGCGACCGCCGGCGGCGCCGGCCACTCGCGCGCCATCCTTGAGGCTTCGCCGAACGTGCGGCTGATCGCCTCCGATCGCGATCTTTCGGCTGTCGACGTCGTGCGCGAACGATTGGTGGAGTTCGGCGAGCGAGCCCGCGTCGTGCATGCTCGGTTCAGCGAAATCGAAGCGGTCTTGGACGAAGCTGGCATCGCTACGGTCGACGGCATTCTGGCGGATCTTGGGGTGAGCTCGTTTCAGATCGACACCGCCGAACGGGGGATGAGCTTCCGCCATCAAGGACCCCTCGACATGCGCATGGACACGTCGCGTGGCGAAACGGCGCTCGAGTTGGTCACACGTCTCGAGCAGGACGCGCTAGCAGACGTGATCTATGAGCTCGGCGAGGAGCGTCGGTCGCGGCGCATCGCGCGCTGCATCAAGCAAGCCTTGGCCGCCGGCGAACTGTCGGACACCATCGAGCTGCGCCGGGCCGTGGTGCGCGCGGTCGGTCCTCGTCGGGTGGGGGGTATCGACCCGGCCACGCGGACCTTCCAGGCGTTGCGCATCGCTGTGAACTCGGAGCTGAAGGAGCTGTCGTCCCTGCTCGCGCTGGGACGAAGCCGGCTCAAGCCCGATGGCCTGCTGGCTGTCATCAGCTTTCATTCCTTGGAAGATCGCCTGGTCAAACGTGAATTTCAAGATCGCTCGCTGTGGCAACCGCTCACGAAGAAGCCGCTCATCGCGGACGACGAAGAGCAGGCGCAGAATCCCCGTTCGCGCAGCGCCAAGCTGCGGGTAGCTCGCCGAATCTCCGGGGCAGAAGGGGCGGATGCGTGAAGAACGAGCGCGTTTTCCTGACGCTCTGGACCTTGGCGGTGGTGGCCGCTACCGCAGCCTTCGTACTTCAACTCGGACTGCGCGTGCGTGGTGTGGAGCTCGGCTACGAGCTGGGGCGCGCCTATGGTCGAGTCGAGCGGCTACGCGAAGTCAGGCACGTGCTGGAGCTCGAGGTCGCAAGCCACAAGACCCCCGAGCGCGTTGAGTTCGTCGCTCGCACCTTGCTCGGTATGAGTGAGCCGAGTCCCGAGCGCATCTGGCCGGCGGGTCGTCGCCCTGCTGCGGAAGCCGCCCAGGCCCAGGCCAAGGCGGCGGAGGTGGAGCCCCCGTGAACGTCCGCACCAGCAAACCTGAGCCCGCTACCACGAGCCAAGCTCGTGTGACGTCGCCCTCGCGCGCCCGTTGGATCCGCGTCCGGATGGGCATTCTTTCGGGGCTCTTGGCGCTTGGTCTCGGTCTCGTGGTCTCCGCTGGGTACTCACTGATGGTGGAGGACGGCGCGGCCTGGCGCGAGTTGGCGGAGGGCCAGCGCCAGCGACGACTGCACGTGGCCCCCAAACGCGGCGCGATTTACGATCGCAACGGCAGCGCTCTGGCCGTAAGTGTCGAGGTGCCGAGCGTCAGTATGGACGCCGTGGAACTCCTGCGTGGCGTAGCCCCAGGACAGGTTCCGCTGGTCGCGCGCGCCTGTGCCAACCGCATCGCCGGGGTGCTCGGACTCGACGCGGCGGTCGTGGAGCGGCGGATCCTTCAGAAGCGGCGTTTCGCTTGGCTCAAGCGCCAGATCAGCGCCGAGGAAGCCGACAAGGTGCGCGCGCTCTCGAACGATGGCCCGCAGCAGGAGCGCGTGCGCGGCTTGGTCGTGGAGGGCGAGGGACGTCGTTACTATCCACGCCGCGAGCTGGCCGGTCCCCTGCTCGGTTTCGTCGCGCCGGACGGCGAGGGCAAGGATGGCCTCGAGTACGCGCTGAACGACGAACTGAAAGGGCAGATCGACAAGCTCGCCGGTCTGCGTGATCGCTCCGGACGCCTGATCTTCGCCGACGGTGTCGAGGACGATCAGGCGCTGGCGGGTCATAACGTGTACCTCACGATTGACCAGGGGATTCAGTATACGGCGGAGCGTGAACTTGCCCAGTCGGCGCGCCAGTTCGAAGCGGCGGGCGGCTCGGTGGTGGTGATGGATCCGCACACAGGGGAGATCCTGGCGCTAGCCAGCTGGCCGCTGTTCAATCCGAACGACTATGGCGACGCCGAGCCTGACCAACGCAAGGAGCGCGCCGCCAGTGCCGCTTTCGAGCCGGGCTCGAGCGTGAAGATGTTTACGGTCGCGGCGGGGCTCGCGGCCGGCGTGATCACCCCGACGCAGAAGCTCTACTGCGAGAAGGGCGTCATGCCGGTGGACAACGTGCTCATCCGCGACACCCACCCCGCCGAGTGGCTGACGATTTCGCAGATTTTGGCCGTTTCCTCGAACATTTGCGCCGCCAAGATCGGTCTTAGCCTGGGCGAGGCCAAGCTGTACGAGGCCTTCCGTCGCTTCGGCTTCGGGGAACGGCCGGGCGTCGGGGTGCCGGGCGAAGCCTCTGGCACGCTCAGGCCCCGCGGCAGGGGCTGGGTACAGGTGGAGACGGCCTCCGCCGCGTTCGGCCAAGGCATCAGCGTCTCGAATCTCCAACTCGCCATGGCCATGTCGGCGATCGCCAACGGCGGCGAACTCTACGAGCCGATCCTGGTGAAGAAGGTACCACGGCGACGGGCGAGCTAGTGCGTGAGGTGGGGCCGACCGTGCGCCGGCGAGCCATTCCGGAGGGCGTGGCGCGCGCGCTGCGCGAGCTATTGGTCGCTGTCACCGAGGGCGAGGGAACTGGGACGGAAGCGGCGATTGACGGATATCGCGTCGCCGGTAAAACGGCCACGGCTCAGAAGACGGATCCTGCGACAGGCCGCTACTCGTTCGACAAGTTCATCTCGTCGTTCATCGGCTTTGTACCTGCCGACAAACCGGTGGTGGCCATCGCCGTCACCATGGACGAGCCGATGGTGGACCACGCGGGCGGCAGCGTCGCGGCGCCGATCTTTCGACGTGTGGCTCAGATGAGCTTGAAGTACCGGGGCCTCTCGCCGAAGGGCACGGACAAGACGGATGTGGCGGTACTCGCCAAGAGCCCCGATCCGGCCAGCGCAGCCTACGCCCTGCTCCGCGAGGCCGCCGGCAAACGCCCGCCCGTGCAGGAAGTGGTTGGCAACGGGCCTGTGCCGCCGGGCAAGGTTCGGGTGCCGGACATGACGGGTTGGCCGGCGCGCGCCGCCTTGAAGGCAGCGCTGGAGCTGGGCGTCGCCCCGCAGATTTCTGGCACTGGGCTACTGGTCACCCAGACGCCTTCGCCCGGACAGATCGTCGACAAGGGCGCGACGCTC
>JANNWK010001069.1:0-3482 GCA_031408355.1 Myxococcales bacterium | reverse complement strand
TCGAGGAGCATGCCCACACCGGTATCGAGCAGCAGCTGCTTGGTTCGGTGATGCGTTGGAGTCTGCGTCTGCGTCATCTTGTGGAGCCCGAGGAACCCACCTTAGCGAGCGCACGCTCCCGCCGCACGTGAAATGCGACTGCTAGCTGGTCTTCGCGATCATGTGGTTGATCACGTGCGTGTGTTCCTTCTGAGGACTGAACATCACGATCTCGGCGTCTTCCTCGACCTTCACGTTGTGGCCGGGTGGCCAGTAGAAGAGGTCGTTGGTCTTGACTGTCTCGCTGACACCCTTGGTGTCCGTCGTCGTGAGCTGTCCCTTGATGACGAATCCCCAGTGGGGGCACTGGCACGCGTTGCCCTCGAGTCCGACAAACAGAGGCGTGGTGTCGACGCCCGCAGAGAGACTGAAGTACTCGCCACTCACTTTGTCGTAACCGCTCGCGCTGCCGAAATCGGTCCGCTGCCGGATCACGGCGCCTGGGATCTGCATCTTGACGTCCACATCGTCCTTCGCCACTCGCATATAGACCTCCTGTTGAAGAGTTGGTTCGATTAGACCGAACGGTCTACAGGTTAGACCGTTCGGTCTACATTGTCAATGCGATTCGACGGGCGCCGGGCGGGACGGAGCAGCCCCTGGGACGACGAGGCCACGGAAGCGCTGGGGCGCCACCCAGACGTGACAGTTCGCTCGTCCTTGGCACCGGCAATTCCAAGGCTCCGCCCTAAGTCGGCTGTTTCTACGGCTCGAGTCCAGTCGCTTGACATGAGCCTGCCCACGGGTATTCGGTGAAGTATTGGGCAACAAGGTGTGCCTGTTTGCGGCCTAGCGGAGTGAGAACCCCGAGTGTCGACTGTTCGCTGTCATACTGCCCGTGCCGAACGAAGTGAAGGACTCGTCCTTCGAGCCAAGACTCGTTCGCCAGGTGTCGTAGTCCGATGAATGTACTTAGCGCCTACGCCGCGCGTCACTTGGCGAGAAGCCCTCGGTCACAACTCCTCCCGCGGCCCTTACTTGCGGAGCGGCGTGCCAGGCAACCGCTGTTCCTGCAGCGGTAAGTGAGTGATGCGCGCTCTGCCAGAGCCGCCCGACTGGGCAAACTCATTTCTGAGCGTTGGCGTGACGGGAACCAACGGCAAGACGACTACGACTCGTATGATCGCCAACTTGCTCGGGCTACTCTCCGTACCGGTCGCCAGCATCACGACCTTGGGTTGCTTCCTGGATGAAGCGCGGCTCGTCGTGCCCGGACACTACGCCGGGTTCTTGGCCACGATGGAACGCTGTCGCGCCCTCGGAGGGCGTTGTGCGGCGCTAGAGCTCACCAGCGAGGCGCTGGCGTTGGGGTTTGCCAAGGCTTGGCCCTGCCGAATCGGCGTGTTCACCAACTTGAGCCAAGACCACGCCGATTCTCACGGCTCGCTGGAGCATTATTTGGCATCCAAGGCACAGCTGTTCATGGCTCTACCTGCCGGAGGGGTTGCCGTGCTGAACGCGCACGACGAGAGCGCCGAATTGCTTTTGGAAGTCCTGCCCCCCGGTGTGGACGTGATACGCTACGGCGTCGCCTCTCGCGGTGATGCCTGGGCGAGCGCCGAGCTAGCAGCAGAAGAAATCGACGTGAGCTTCCAAGGCACGCGCGCCGTGCTGGCGCCGTCGCAGCGCTTCCCAAACCTGCCGCGCGAGCTCGCGCTTCTGGCGATTGGTGAAATATTCGTAGAGAATGCGCTCGCTGCTCTGGGCGCCGCGCTCGCCGCCGGGATCCCCGTCGAGCAGGCGGTGCGCCGCCTCGCCTCCGTAGCGCCGTCAGCGGGGCGCTTCGAGCTAGTGCGCGAGCGACCGCACGTCGTCGTCGACTACGCACACACGCCGGACGCGCTTTCTCGTACGCTGCATACGGCACGCTTGCTCTGCAGAGGTCGGCTCACGCTGGTATTCGGAGCCGGCGGCGATCGGGACAAGCTCAAGCGTCCGCTACTCGGCGCGGCTGCTCGTGCTGCCGATTGCATCGTGCTCACTTCCGACAACCCCCGCAGCGAAGAGCCAGCCGCGATCATGGACGAGGTGGAAGCCGGAATTGGTCCACACCCCTTGCTGCTGCGAGAGGAGGACCGCGCCCAGGCGATTCGGCTCGCCATCGGGCGCGCAGGTCCGCAAGATCTGGTGCTGATTGCTGGCAAGGGGCATGAGCGGACCCAGGAGGTCTCCGGGGCGACCCTGCCCTTTTCGGATGTGGCAATCGTGCGCGGTAGTGGCACTATGCCGCGTTAGCCATTTCGCAGCGGGGCGGTTTTTGGGCTGTTTGCCGCGAGCACGCGAATTGCATCAGTCGCCTGAGCTTCGCTGCGCTTTCCCGCGTCCTCTAGCGAGCTGGCTCTGAGGAGGAGCAAACCCTAATGGCTATCGAACGATCCAACTTTCTTCTCATTGCTGGAGCCCTGGCCGCAGGTGGTTTGGGTGGCTGGGCGCTACGGGAGCGCAGCCCAGACGCCGGCCGCCCGCCGGCACCGAACGCCGTCCCTCCATCGGCTCCGCCGAGCGTCACCCACCCAACGGGACCCATTTCCGTAATGGTGGTGGAGCAGAATGTCGAGGCACCAGGAACGCCGGCCTGCGACGACAGCCAGGGCACGCCGGAGGAATGTCCGTCCGTGGGTCCGGCCGACGAGGGCATATGCGCGAACGTTATCCACAAGCGTTGTCAGGAGTTCAAGGGCGCATTGAAGCCCAGAGTAGCCGCGCAGGCAGTCGCTTGCCTGCGCGCTCTCAAGGGCAACGAACGCTGTGATCCAGTCCGCATCAACCAGTGCGGTCACGCGTCGCTGATGTCGGCGTGTCCGGATCCACTGCCTCCGCTCAAGGGCCAGCTGCAGACCACCGCTGGCACGCAGCCGGCAACGGTCACCCTAGCTCCCGATCGCAGCGTGCCGGTCACGGCGGTCGCCGCGGCCTGCGAGAGCATCCTCAAGAGCTGTGGCCGTCAGCCGCTCGCCCCAACCCTGTCAGATTGTCGCCAAGCCCTGGCTGGCATGAACGATACAGGGCGCGCCAGCATGGTCGAATGCGTGACGGCGCACTGTACGGACCGAGGGCTCTATGGCTGCGAAGCCGTACCCAAGGCGGAGAGCGCTGCTGCTGTCGCCGCCTCCCGTTAGCCAGTCTCTTCGTGGCGTACGGGCATTGGCCATCCAGCTTGGACCCTAAGCGCGTGGGGTGGTGCTGGATCGCGGCAAGTTGGTCTCGAGCGTGAAGCCCAAGCAGGGAACGGACTAGGCGGTGCGAGCAGGCTCCCCACCGCGAAGCTCGCTAGCCCAGCAAGTGGCGCCGATCCCCTCCGTCCAGGAAGCCAAGCGGGGTTCTCCAGTGACGGAAAGACGGCGTCGGGGTCGCTGCAGGTGACCACGCGGCAGCGGATCGCTATGCCTACAGCTTAATCGCTTCATGGGTAGGCCTGTTTTACGCGCCCAGCTGGGCGCGGC
>JANNWK010001068.1:0-1684 GCA_031408355.1 Myxococcales bacterium | reverse complement strand
CAAGTAGCGGCGGTTCTGCCGCAACCTGCGCGCTCTCTGCGGACGTGACCTCACGACCTCACGACCTCAGTACGGAGCGAGCAGGTCCGTCGCCGGCTGGGCGGCGCTCGGCTTGACCCGTGCGGGCGCAGCCTTCGATCGAGCCTTGGCCCGAACGGGCGGGGACTTCACGGCGGGGTTTGGCGCCGCGGCAGACTCGGCTGGAGCCAGGCTCGCGTCAGGGGCGACCACGGCCTCAATGGACTTGGCTTCCGTGGCCTGCGGGGCAGCAGCCACTGCTGGGAGTGCCGCGCTCGGCAGGCGGGTGGCATCGGGCGAGCGAGCCCAGGCGAAGGCGACGGCAGCCACGGCGACCAGCGCAGCCACTCCAACATAGACGCGCCGCGTGCGAAGCTGTGGCCTCTCGTCCGTCTCCGGCGGCACAGAAACCGGCGTGACGCTCTCCTTGGCCACCACGGTCGCGGCGGAAGCGAACCCCTGCCCCACGGAGCGGACGCCTGACCGAGGCTCGGGCCAGCTATCCGGGATGGACGGGCGCGACGTCGGACCTGGCGAACTCGCGCGCGGATCGGTCGAACGCATCAGCCACTTCGTCTCTAGTGAGACCCCACAGCAGTCGACCGAAATGCCCTGATCCAAGAGCCAATGCGCCAGAGCCTTGCCCATCTGGCCCATCGATTGCCAGCGCGCCGAAGGCTCTTTGCTCATGCCCTGAGCCAAGATCTCGGAGAGCGCGTCGTCGGCCGCTGCCAGCTGACGCAGCGAGGGAGCCTCCTCTTCAACGATCATGCGCAGGAGCGCGTTGTAGTTGGGCGAAGTGAAGGGCGTCACGCCCGTCACGGCTTCGTACAACATGACCGAAAACGACCAGACGTCGGTGCGCAGATCCAAGTCGTCACGCCCGCGCGCCTGCTCGGGCGACATGTATTCGGGGCTTCCCATCACGGCGCCCACCTGCGTGAGCTGGCTGCCCCCGTCGCGCTGCTCAAGCTTAACGATGCCGAAATCGACCAGCTTGGGCTGAACGTGGTGCTCGTCCATGACAACGAAGACGTTGTCGGGCTTCACGTCGCGGTGCACCAGGCCCTTCGAGTGAGCCAAAGCCAGCGCGTCCGCTATGGGCAACAGGAGCTGTACGGCGTGCGTCGCCGCGAGCCGGCCGCCCTCTTGCAGTCGATCGGCAAGACTCTGCCCCTGAAGCAGCTCCATGACGATGAACGGGTCCCCGTGCTCCGTCTGGCCCACATCAAACACACGCACGATGGCCGGATGGCTCAACTTGGCAGCGGCCCGCGCTTCTTGCAGCAGGCGCCCGGCCAGCGCATCGCGATTCAACCCCGCCCGGATGAGCTTGATGGCCACCGGCAAATCGATGGCGGTGTTGCGGGCGCGCCAAACGGCTCCCATCCCCCCTTCGCCCAGGACCGCCTCAAGCTCGTACTTGTCCGAAATGACGTAGCCCGGGGCGTAGCCCGAGCTCACGGACTCCGAAACTGTGGGGGTGGGTACGCGCATCACTTGAGCCGTCGAACGCGTCCAGGCCTAGCACATTTGCCGCCGCTGCGCACTCCCGCGCACATCGTCTCAGAGTGGGGCAAGACCGCGAAATATCAGAAGATTGCGGAGATGCGTGCCGCTGCCGCCCTGGCACGCCGGCCAGCGCCGCACTAGCGTCGCGCCCGCA
>JANNWK010001067.1:0-1776 GCA_031408355.1 Myxococcales bacterium | reverse complement strand
CCCTGGGTGTTCCTGCTGGCCTCGCTTTTGGGCGTGAGCATGACGCTTCGCTTCTTTACCCACGACAACGCTCAGCTTTGGCCGGCCTTGGCCGTGATCGCAATGCGCCCGTCGGGCCTGGTTGCCCGCGCTTTCGCGCTGCTCGAGGCTCACAACTGGCCCAAGCTGGTCAGGCGCTTGCCGGTGATCTTGGGCCTTGGGGCCGCGCTACCGGGGCTGCAAGAGCGCTTCTGGCTTCACTGGTACTTCGTGAAGAACGACCACAAAGTCGCCGCCATTTGCCAGCAGTTCGAGCCCCTGCTGCGACCTACTGACACCGTCCTGGCGTGGGGCTGGCAGGCCTGGGGCGTGTACGAGCACTGCCAGCGTCTGGCGCCGGGCCCCGTGTACAAGACGATCGGCACCGTGACGACGCTGAACACCAATACCTGCAATCGTGGCTACGGGGGCCTCAAGCTTCGCACGGGTGAGGTCACCCAACGCTTCATGGCCAATCTCCGAGAGCGCCCCCCCGGCCTTATCCTCTGGTCCACCTACCATCAGGACATGGGCGAAGATCCGCTCGACGATTGGGCCGAGTTGTCGGCCTTCCTCGAACAGCGCTACACAATGGTAAGCTCCGCGCCGCAGCTGATCGCGTACCTGCGGACAGAGCGCCTGCCTGGCAGCAATCCCGGGACCCCATGACCATCGTGGTGCAGAAGGAGTTCACGTTCGCTTTCTCGACCATCGTGCTCGAGCGCCAGCTTGTAGCCGCGGAGGAGCTGAACCAGCAACTCGGGGCCGCAATCCTGGCGCGTGAGGGCAGGGACGCTGGCATCGTGCGCAGCAACGTGGGTGGTTGGCATTCTGAGCGCGACCTGCTTCGCTGGGGAGAGCCGGCAGCCGCGGCACTCTTTCAACATGTTGGCGGCGCGGTGAAGGACTATATCGCCATCGAGCGTAAGCTTTCGGCGGCTGCCCTGGAGCTAACGGTTACCTTCGAAGCTTGGGCCAACGTGGCGCGCTCCGGGAGCTACGCGAAGCCCCACGTTCATCCGAACTCGAACCTGTCGGGCGTCTACTATGTCGACGCGGGCGACACTGTGCCGGGGCATCCCCATAGCGGCGTGATCGAATTCATGGACCCACGCAACAGACCCGGCATGTTCGAAACGGAGGGTACGCTCCCCTTCGACGCTTACCGGGTTACGCCGAAGAGCGGCATGCTCTTGGTGTTTCCGGCCTGGCTTTTCCATCACGTCAACCCGTACTTTGGGCAAAGGCCACGGCTCTGCGTGGCCTTCAACGTGACGATTCAGCAGCTCAAGGTGGTATCCCTTGGGCCGGCAACTGGCTAGGGACAGCGGGGCGCATCAGTCGAGCACGAAGTCGTTGAGATCAAACACGTAGCTGGCGTGATTGAGCACGGTTCCGAGCTGGACTTCACCGGCGGCCGCGGACCCTTTCAGGCCGCGGTCGTTGTCGAGCCAAAGCTCGCCGGTGGCGGGATCGTACACAATGGCGGACCCTTCGTTGATGGGCACCTCACCGGTGCCGGCAGAGTAGCCGACGACGGACACGACCTGCCAGTTCTGAGGCGGGGCACCGACGTTGCCCGCCAGGAACGTGAATACGGCCTTGCTCAGACCGATGCTGTCGGCGCTCGTCATATCGACGATCCGCGTGTAGTTGTTGGCCGAGTCGATGTGAAAGACGTCGGCTCCCTCCCCGCCAATGAAGTAGCTCGCGCTCTCGCCGGCGCTCGTGAAAGCGTCGTCGCCGGGGCCGCCCACG
>JANNWK010001066.1:0-11002 GCA_031408355.1 Myxococcales bacterium | reverse complement strand
CTGCACGTCCTTTCGGAGACCGGACAGATCACGAAGGTCCGAGGCAGGTGGCAACTGCAGCAGGTGGTCAGCGTGAACACCGCCCAGGACCGCGTCCGCGCTCACGCGCTGAAGGTCAGCTGGACGCAAACGACGCTCGATCGCATGCGGGCCGGAGCGCCAGGCAGCTACGGCTACAGCGTATTCGCGATTTCCAGACGCGATCTGGCAGGGCTTCGCGACCTTCATCTCGAGTATGTGCGAGCCATGCAACAAGTCATCGCCAAGTCGACGCCCGGCCAGTGCGTGGGTGTGTACTGCGCGCAGCTTGTCGATCTCGCGGTCTCCGACAACGCGCTCACTGAGTGATTTAGGCGGACGGCCCGAGCTATTTGGCGCGCGGAAGCAGCAGTGAAAACGTGCTCCCGCCGCCAGGATGACTGCGCAACTCAACCCGGCCCTTGTGAGCCTTCATCACATGTTTGACGATCGCCAAACCTAGGCCCGAACCCTCGCGCTCTCGCGACAGGCGATCGTCCACGCGATAGAACTTTTGAAAAATGCGTTTGTGTTCGGCCGCGGGAATGCCAGCGCCGTTGTCGGTGACGCTCACCTTCACAAAGCGCGGTAGCTCCTCGACGCTGACGCTCACGCGGACCGGCTCCCCGCCATACTTGTAGGCGTTCGTGAGCAGATTGAGCAGCGCGTCCGAGACGGCGCCGCGGTCGGCGCGCACCACTGGGTTTTCCGCGGGAAAGTTGACAGTAAGCTCGACGCTGCGCCGTTGCCGATACGTCTCGAAGGCATCGAGCGCACTATCGAGAATCGACTTCAGATCTGTCTCGCGAAACACGAACTCTCTGCGCCCGCTCTCCATGCGACCCCAGTCGAGTAGGCGGTCGATGAGTTCCTGGAGCCGCGTGCTCTCGCGTTCCAGCCCCTCGATGCATTTGTCCTCGGCTGAGGCGTCCCCTCGTCGCAGCGCTAGGGTCTCGGAGAACAGACGAATCGAGGTCAAGGGCGTCTTCAGCTCGTGCGAGACCTTCGAGACGAAGTCGCTCTGCAACCGCGACAGACTCGCCTCGCGGCGCACAAACACCCAAACCAGGATGACCCCGGTGACGGCCGCCCCCGAAAGCGCCATCACCAGGATGCCCATCAGCAGGTTGAGCTGAGCTTCGCCCAGGAACAGCAGGATCACCCCGAGCGACACCAACAAGAAGGTTGGCACCACCACCAGCCCGACGAGCAGGATAACGATTCTTCGGTAGCCGAGAGCCGCCAGATCGCGCGAAGCCATGAGCTATATGTGCAAGTCTAACACGAGCGCGCGCAGCAGTTCGGCCACGCTCGTGGCTTGCGCGGGACAGCCCCGCGGGCGGTGCGGGAAATCGCCGTCCGCTAGCTGACCTACCTGGCCCAGAATGACGGACCCATCGAGGGCGCCTTCGACTACCTGACGCAGCTCTTCGCGCAGCTCCTCGTCCTCTGGCGCAAGCCGAATCGCTGCCCGCACGTAGAAGCCAAGCAGGTGGGTCCAAGCGGTGCCTTGATGGTAGCCAAGCTCGCGCTCCTCACGCGAACCGGCGAACTGAGGCACGTAGCGACCGTCGAGCGGCGAAAGGCTGCGGATCCCGCGGGGGGTGAGCAGTTCGCTCTTCACGCGGGCCACGATAGCGCGAGCCTGCCATTCGTCGAACAAGCTGGGGTCGACCGCCAAGGCGATCAACGCGTTGGGGCGAACGCTCGAGTCCACCCACGCGTCGTGGGTGTCTTTCGACTCGCTCACGGTGTCGTACGGGAAGTCTGTCTCGTGGCACCAGAACCTGGCGCGAAAGCTGGCACGGGCCTTGGCTCCAGCATCCCGGCAGGCCGCCGCGAGCCGCTCGTTGCCCGCCTCATCCGCCAGCGTCGCCAGCGTACCGGCCGCCTGCGTAAACAAAGCCTGTTGTTCGATGGCGATGCCGCGCCGCGGGGTCACAAAGTCCGCGCCAACGTGCGCGTCCATCCAGGTGAGCGCCACTCCTTCGGTGCCGTTCACTAGCAGGCCGTCGGCCGAGAGCCAGCCCCAACGCCGACGACTGCCGCGAAGCCGCGCAAAGCCGCGCACCAGCGCATTGTAGAGCTGCCGCTTCAAGCTCGCGTGCTCGGCACCGAGCGCCGGCAGCAGCAACCGTGCCACTTCGAACAACCACAAAGTAGCGTCCGGCAGCGGCTTGGGTCGCGCTTGGCCAGGGCTGACAAGGTACTCGGGCAGGAGCCCGCCACGCTGCGACGCCAGTAGCGCAGGCAGGGCTCGCACCGCCAGATCAACGCGGCCCCGCGCCAGCGTGAGCCCAGGCAGCGCTAGCAAGAAGTCGCGCGTGTACGGCGCAAGCCACGGATAGCCTGCGATGATCATGGAGGGTTCGGCAGCGTCGACGCAGAACTGCTCGGCGGCCACCGAGAGGAGCCGCACGCTAGCTGGGCGCCCCTCGCCGAGGGCCTCGCGGCTGATCGCCTCACAGGCCTCCATCACCAGGTCGGCGGCGGGGCGGTCGAGCACGGCGCCCACCGAAACGGCCAGGTATGAGGTTCGCCCAGGCTCCAGGGCCAACTCAAAAACGCCGGGCGTCCACATGTCCTCCTGAAACGCGGCGTGCTCGCCGCGATCCGCCAGGTACTCAAACCGGCGCCACCAATCGGGCGATCCCATGAAGATGCCGTCGTGAGCGAAGAATATCGCGGGCAGCCGCTCGACCGGGCGAAGCTCCACGGCGCCCGGCCGCAGCGCGACGAGCTGCTCCATACCTCCATGCTCACGCATCAAGGAATCAACGGGGCGAAGCGGCATCAGCGGCCGCAGGCTGATCCTGGCGGCGCTGGGCCCGGTCCACGTGTAGCCCATGATCACGGCGTTCTTGCCGCGCACGAGGCATAGCGTTCGCTCCAGCGTGCCTCCGCCGATGCGAAACACCCAACGCGGGATCGGGTCCTGGGAAAAGCTCAGGAGGTTGCGATAGCCGGGGGTGGGGGCAACCTCGGGGAACTGGTGGGTCGCTAGGCGATAGGCGCGCCGCTCCGACTCGACCGTGAGCGTGAGGTCCGCGTGGCTGACGATGACGTGACGACCGAGCGGTGGCTCAAGCGCGGCAACCAGCGCGCCATGGTGACGGCGCGTATGCATCAACGCAATGGTGCTCATGCTGTAAGCGCCAGCGCCGTTGGTGTGCAGCCACTCGGCCTCGGCGCGCTCGATCAGACCGTTCACCTCGACGGAAGGCCAAGCGCCGTCGCGCGAGCCGAGCCATGCGGGGGGCTTTCTCAACGCTCCCCCCTCGCCGACAGCGCAAGCAGCGCAGCGTGCATCAAGGGCTCGATGGGCGGACGTCGTCCGAGCCAGATCTCGACCGAAAGCACGGCCTGCCCAACCAGCATCGAAAGCCCGTGCTCACCACGCAGGCCGGCGCGCCGAGCGGCGCGCAGGAAGGGCGTCTCAAGCGGCGCGTAGATGAGGTCGTAGGCTAGCGCCTCTTTTGGCAGCGCCGCCCAAGGGACCAGCTCGGCCAACGGCTCGCCCGAATCCGCGCCCCGCATCCCCGCGCTGGTGCCCTGCACCACGAGCTGCGTGCCCTGCGCGAGCTCGTGAAAGACCTGCGCCGCTTGCCGATTCGCCGCTGGCCACGCAATTGGACGCGCGCCGAGTCGTCCGAGCTCCTCCGCGCCCGGCCAGGTGGATGCGGGCGCGTCCGGGGTGAAACGTCGTGCCGTCACGAACACCTCGGAAATACCGGCGGCCCTGCAAGCGGCCACCACTGCTGGCACCGCCCCTCCCGATCCCAGCACGATCGCGCGGGACGCGCCCGACAGTCGCCCAAACTCAGCCTCCAGGGCCAAGACGTCGGTGTTGTGGCCCACGACCTGGCCGCTGTCCGGCGAAAGCACATTGACCACCTTCAGCAGCTCGGCGAGCTCACTTCTGCGATCCGCGAGCGCGAACGCCCGGCGCTTCCAAGGAATGGTCACGTTCGCTCCCGAAAGCTCAGCGCGCCTGAGCGCTGCCACCACTCCGTCCACGGACGCTTCGTCCGCGGCGTCGAACAGCGCATACTCGTGGGCTTCGCCAAGCTCGCGGTAGGCCGCCTGATGAATGACCGGGGATAACGAATGCTCCACCGGGTGTCCGACCAGCAAGAACCTCACGAGTTCTCCTCGAATTCCCGCGAGGGGCCCGCGCCGTCCACAGGTGCGGCTGTCTCCAGGACTTGTGCCTCGAAGCTGCCATGGGCGAGTCGAACCCGCACCGCCTCCCCCAGAGCGAGCTCCCGACTCGAACGCGCGGCGACGCCACTCTTGCGCGTCACGATGGCGTAGCCGCGGCCAAGAACCGCGAGCGGAGAAAGCGCCTCCAGTTGCGCGGCCGTCTCGCCCAACGCCCGACGCTGCCGCGCCAGCTCCCGCCGCACGTTAGCGCCAAGCCGGGCCGACACCAGGCCGAGCTCAGCGCGGGACCGCGCCAAAACACCCTGTGGGTGGCGATGCGCCAGCCGGCGGATGAGTTCGTGCTGCAGTCGGCGCTCGCGAGTCAAGCGCGCGTTCGTACGAGCGTTCATGCGCTGAACGAGGTCGTCTAGCTGCTCCTGCCGTTCAGCGATCAGGAAACGCGGATCGCTCAGGTGAGCCGTAAGCCGTTCCAGCCTCGCCTGCGCAGCTGCCAGCCCCGACACCTGGGCGCGTAACAGTTGTTGCCGAGAACGCTGGAGCAGCGCGCGCTGGGCCTCGCAATCAGGCACCAACAACTCGGCGGCCTGGGAGGGGGTAGAGGCACGGACGTCCGCGACTAGGTCGGTGAGCGTCACGTCTGTCTCGTGACCCACCGCGCTCACGACTGGGACTGAGCAGCGAGCGAGGCGCCTTATGACCCGCTCGTCGTTGAACGCCATCAGGTCTTCGCCGGAGCCGCCGCCCCGACCAACAATCAGCGCATCCAGGCCGGGATAGCGCTCGAGCAGATCGAGCGCCGCAATAATACTGTCGACCGCCGCCTCGCCCTGCACCAACGCTGGCGACAGGACGATCTTGAGTCGAGCTCGCCGAAAGGCCACGCTGCGAATGTCGTGGAAGGCGGCGCCGACGCCACTCGTCACCACGCCGAGGATGCGTGGAGAGGCCGGCAGCGGTCGCTTGCGGGCCGGGTCGAACAGCCCCTCGCCGGCCAACCGTTCCTTTAGCCTCTCGAGAGCCTCAAGCAGCGCGCCGCGCCCCGCCGGCCTCGCCAGATCGCCCACCAGCTGCAAGCGACCGCGCGGAGCCCAGACGGTCGCCTTTCCGCGGAGCTGAAGGCGCGCGCCTTCCAGCAGGACGCGCTGTGCGCGCTGCGCGCTCATGCGATACATCACGCACTCGATGATGGCGTCCTCGCGCTCGTCCTTCAGCGTGAAGTAGGCGTGACCGCTCGGCGCGCGCTTGAGCGACGCCACTTCGCCTTCGACCCAAACGTCACCGGACGCGCCTTCAACGGCACGACGGAGACGCCGATCGAGCTCGGCAACGGTAACGACGTCGTCGGACTCCATACGCAAATTCCCAGAGCCGGCCTGTATAGCAGCGTCAAGCCGCCCGCCCCGCACCGATTGCCGCTGCGGCCCGGTATCCGTGGCTCACCGCTACTAAGTGGCTGTAATTACTGGCTCATTTAGTTTACTAGGTGCTGCTCAGCAAGCGTCGTACAGGATGCCCGGTCCGATGGCTGGCAAAGTCCTCATCGCGAACCGAGGCGAGATCTCGGTTCGCATCGCCCGCGCCTTGCGCGAGATGGCTCTACCTTCCGTCGCCGTGTACAGCGACGCCGACGAGGGCGCTGTGCACGCACGATACGCCGACGAGGCGGTCCGAATTGGGAAAGGCCGGGCCGCCTACCTTGACGTCGAGCGCATCGTCGCGACGGCGCGGGCGGTGGGGGCCTGGGGCGTCCACCCAGGCTACGGATTCCTGTCGGAGAGCGCCGATCTGTGCCGAGCCTGCGACCAGGCGGGGCTCACGTTCATTGGTCCGCCCGCCTCCGCCATCCACGAGATGGGCGACAAGCAGCGAGCCCGCAAACGCATGCAGGCCGCTGGAGTGCCAATCGTTCCCGGCGGCCCTGCCGGCACGCTGACCGAAGCGAAGCTCACGGCTACCAGCGTCGGCTACCCGGTGCTGGTCAAAGCAACGGCAGGTGGCGGCGGAAAAGGCATGCGACTGGTCCAAAGCGAGGCCGAGCTTGGGCAGGCGCTCGCGCGAACGGCCAGCGAGGCCGAGAAGTCCTTCGGCGACGGCAACGTGTACATCGAGAAGGCGATCCTGGGAGCCCGCCACGTCGAAGTCCAGATCTTGGGGGACCGTGAGGGCCACCTTCAGCACGTCTTCGAGCGCGACTGCTCGCTGCAGCGCCGACACCAGAAGATCATCGAGGAAACGCCGTGTCCCGGACTACTCGACGCGACGCGCGAGGCCATGTGCCAGGTCGCGCTCGCCGGGGCACGCGCCATTGGCTATTACTCGGCCGGGACCTTCGAGTTCCTGCTCGGCACTGACCAGAGCTTCTACTTCCTGGAAATGAACACCCGCCTGCAGGTAGAGCACCCCGTGAGCGAGTTGATCACCGGAATCGACCTCGTCAAGGAGATGGTTCGCATTGCCGACGGAGCGAAGCTTTCCGTGGACACACCAGAGCGCCGAGGCGTCGCGATTGAAGCCCGCGTTTACGCTGAGGATCCCGAGCAGGGCTTCCTGCCGTCGCCAGGGAAGATCGAGTACTTGAGCGCTCCGGCCGGACCCTTTGTTCGTGACGACAGCGGCGTGGCTTCGGGTTCCGAGGTGAGCGCCGAATTCGATCCACTCCTGTCCAAAGTCTGCGTATGGGCCGCCACACGACCCGAGGCGCTTTCCAGGCTCCGCCGCGCGCTCTCCGAGTACGTCGTGCTCGGCGTGGCCACCAACCTCGATTTCCTGGAGCGGCTCCTGCTACACCCCGCCGTAGTAGCCGGCAGCTACGACACCGGCTTCGTCGAGCGACACGCGACGGAGCTGTGCGGCCCCCTCAGCGCGGAACCACAACGCACGCGCGATGCGCTGCTGCTCACGGCGCTGGCCGCCCACGCCGACCTACGCCAGGCCACGCCCCCGCGAGAGGCCACGACGCTCGCCAGCCGCTGGCGCGACGCCCCCGAGCGGCCGACACGCTGGCGCTAACCGGAGGGCGAAGCAGCTTGCGCCGAGTCGGCAACGGCGAAGCGTTGCTGCACGGCTTCGATGACGCGCTCGCCGCAACTCAGACGAAAGTCGAACACCTGTAACTCGGCGTCGTCGAAGCGTGTTCCGAGCGCCCGGCGGAGCGCCAGCCGCGCGCTAAAGACGCGACTATTGACCGTGGACACGGCCAACGCGGCGATGTCGGCGACGTCGGCGCTCCCCATCTGTTCCAGGACCCGCATGGTAAAGACGATCCGGAGCTCCTCGGGCAAGCGGTCGATGGCGGCCTGGAGCGATCGAGCAAGTCCACGCCCAGCGCTGGCGGGCGTTGACGCAGCGCTCGCGCCGCCCGATTCGTCGGGTGTGGGCGCTCGGCTCGGGTCGCGATCGACGCTACCGTGAGCTGCCTGCGCATGATGTTGCGCCTCCTCGAGCGCGATCTGCGAAAGCCAGCTGGCGAACCGGACGCGAGCCTCGAACGCATCGAGCTGCCCGAACGCCCGCAAATACGTGGCCAGCATGACGACCTCGGCTTCGCTTTCGCTGCCGACAACACTGCGGGCGATCCGAAAAATGCGTGGGTTACTGCGACGCATCAGGAGTACGCGGAGCTGGTGCTCACCCGACATCACTCGCTCAAGCAGTAACTCGTCGCTGAGTAGCTCGGTGGCGGGAGCCGAGGTCAGCCCAAAAGCGCCGAGCGACGAGAGTTCTTGCACGTGCACTCGGGCCACGCGGAACGAGCCGCCATTGCGCCTTCCTGAACTGGCCGGTGAATCCGGGGCAGCAGCCTGCGGCTCGGAGCGCCTTGCCTCGCTCATGAGGCCCAGGCACGCCGGGTGTCAGCGAAGGCACTCACCAGATCGTGGGCGCCGGAATCGCGTGCCACGGCGATCGCTTGATCGATGTAGCCGATGGCTTCTGTTGGGCGGCGGCGGCCCTGGGCAACGTGCGCCAAGGCGGACAGCACGCGAGCCCGATCCGAACCGCTTGGCCCAGCCACGTCGAGAGCTTCGCGCAACACACCCTCGGCGTCGGCGAAGTCACCGGCACGCGTCAGCGAAGCTCCCAACTTGCGACCAAAGATCAGGACTGCGCGAAGCGGGTCGTCGAGCTCCCCCCGAGCGATCTCCTGGCGTGCGATCTCGAGCCCGCGGCGCAAGGCCAGCACTTCGGTGGCCGTGTCCCCACGGGCGGCCGCGCGCTCGCCAACCTGCTCCAGCAGCAGCAGGGCCTGGAAGGAATCTCCGGCGTAGTAGGCATGCTGAGCACGCACCTCGATAGGAGCTGCCAGTCGCTCACAAGCACGCAGCGCCCGGCCGTGCAGCTCCTTCTTTACGGCGCGAGGGATACCCAGCAGCACAATGTCACGCAGCAGCGGATGCGACGTCGACATGCGTCCGTCCTGCTGCACGATCATTCCCGCCTTGTGCAGCTCCGGCAAGCTCGCCTCAACGTTCTCGCCGCGAAGCAGCTCGCCCACCGTCTCGGGCTTGGCTAGGTCGCCGATAACGGCGAGCGCCTGAAGCGCGCGACGCGCGATCGGGTCGAGCGTGTCTACCCGCAACGCGATCAAGTCGGCAAGCCTCGCCGGAGGATCCGTGCCACCCTCCTGCGCGTAGCGCAGCAGCTGTTCCACGTACATCGGCAGAACGCCCCTGCCGGTGTCGTCAGGGCGAGCCCCGCTTCGGCTGGACTTGAGCAGCCGCGCCACCGCAGGCGGCGGCAATCCGGGTAAAATCCGAGCCGCCGCTTCGGCCCCCCAACCAGGGTCGAAACCTGGCGTATGTGTGCCGATCATCAACGCCGAAAGCGCCGGGGGCTCGCCGAGTACATCGGCGAAGGCGTTACGGCTTGGCCCGTCCACGCGCTGCAAATCGTCGACCGCGAGCACGATGCGCCCCGACCTTGCCCGCTTAGCGGCGCGCGCCAACGCCCAACGCAAGCCCTCAGCAAAGGCGAGTCGCCGCTCCAGCGGCGAGCGAATGTCGTTACGTTTCGGCGTCGAGTCGAACAGCTCCACCAAGCCAGACTCCGCATCGGGGCTGGCGTCCTCGAACGCCAGCTCCGCGATCTCGAGCTCGGACAGCCCCGCGAGCAGCTCAACCGCAACCCGCAGCGAGTAGCCGGCCACCTCCGCGTGATACGGGTCCGGCCCGGTGAGCGCGACAACGTCGCCGTCGGTCGTGGCACGACTGAGCAATTCCCCCAGCAAGCGGGATTTCCCTGCGCCTTGTTCACCCACCAGGCGTGCGCCGCTCAAGCAGGCGCGGCTCTGCTGACGCCGCTCGTCGAGCCACGAGATGTCGTCGTCGCGGGCGACCAGCGGGAGCGGCAGCGCGGGGTGCGTCGGACTCTCGGGCATGAGGCTGCGCACCGGCAGGCGCACGCCGCATTCCAAACAGAACTTCGCGAACGGTACCTGGAGCCCGCAACCAGGACAGGCCAGTCCCGGGCCCCCGAACGACGCCGGCATCCCGGAGAAGCGCTGATTGGGCGGAACACTCTCCGCGAGTGCAAGCGCGCCCTTGAGGGCGTCCGCGTACTCCATCGCGTCCTGGTATCGGTCCTTGGCATCCTTAGCCAGCGCCTTGTTCACCACCTGAACGAGCGGATCCGGGATGTTGCGCTCCGGCGCCACTTGCCGCGGATCGGGCACCGGAATGGTCATGTGCATCATGACCACCTGCGTGGGACTGTCGGCCTCGAACGGCAGTCGCCCGGTGAGCAGCTGGAACAGGATCACGCCCACGGCGTACAGATCGCTGCGCCCGTCGATCGGATCCCCCCGCCCCTGCTCGGGCGCCATGTAGTCAGGAGTTCCGCAGACGATGCCCGGGCTGGTCACGCCTGGCCCCTGCGTGTCGGCTCGGAGTTTGGCAAGCCCAAAATCAACGACCTTCACGAAATCACCGCCGCGCCGGAGCGGCTCCAGGATCACGTTCTCGGGCTTCAAGTCGCGATGCACGATGCCAAGCTCGTGAGCTTCGCTGAGGGCCGCCAGGACCTGTCGAAGCACGTCCACAATCCTGCCGAAGCCGAGCGGTCCTTCCTCGTAGGCGACCCGCGCCAGGTCCTTGCCGCGCAGAAACTCCATCACCAAGTAGGGCTGGCCATCATCGGTGCGACCGAAGTCGAAGATGGCGATGGAGTTGGGATGATTGAGCTGGCTGGCGGCCCGCGCCTCCGTGATGAAGCGCAGCGCCGAGTTCTCATCCGAAAGCAGATGAGGGTGGACGATCTTGACCGCTACCGTGCGGCCCAGGGCCGACTGCTCAGCCCGGTAGACCCGGCCCATTCCGCCCACGCTGATGAGGTCGAGGATATGATAGCCGCCGGGTAACGTCTTCCCGACGAACTTGTCGTCGGTTGTCGTGCCCATGGTCCCGATCGGAAACCCGCACGCTGGGCAATACTGATGCTCGCCAGCGCAGCCTGCCCCGCAGTGCGGACAGGCTCTAGGGGACGATGGGGCTGGTACGGACACCTAATGCTCCGGAGGGCGGGCGTTCTGCCCACTCCGCTTTCGCTGCCGGAGACTCGGCAGTGTAGCCGAGCAGGCAGGGGCGACAAGAGTTTCCGGCAGCTCGGATGGAACCGGGGCTGATGGGGCCCTGGAGCCGAATTCGAAGGTACTTGGCGCGCCAATCGGCAGCGATTTGGCCCGGTCCACCGCTCGGAGCTACCCTTGACGGATCATGCCCTCGGCGCGCGTTCGGCTTGGAGATCTGCTGGTCGACGCCCAGATCATCACCCCGGAGCAGCTGGAGGAGGTCCTGGCGGTCCAAAAGCGCGATGGCCGCCGCATCGG
>JANNWK010001065.1:0-3278 GCA_031408355.1 Myxococcales bacterium | reverse complement strand
CCCGGCGCGTTCGAGCGCGCGTAGCGCGATGTCGCGGGCGCGCAGAGTCTGCAGATCGAGCGCGCCGAAGTCGAGCCGTGCGCTCGCGAGCAGCTTGCCGACAAGCTCGTCAATTTCGATGATTTCTCGCTCGATCTGGGCGGTGGCGTCGGGCGCAGGGCTGCCGCCTTGAATGAGCTCGGTCAACACTCGCAGCCGCGCTAGTGGGCTTCTGATCTCGTGCGAGACTCCAGCAAGCAGCTCGCGCTGGTCCTGCAGTTGGCGCTCGATGCGTTTGGCCATGTCGTTGATAGAGTCCGCGAGTATGCCCACTTCGCCAGGGTGGTGGTGGTCCAGCCGCACGCGACTCTCCAGCTTGCCCGCGCCGATCTCGCGCGTCACCCGCGTCAGGTCCTGAAGCGGCCGGGTGAGCCTGCGTGAGAGCCTGGCGGTCGCGGCCCAGATCGTAAGGAAGGCGGCGAACAGGGCAGCGAGGGCCGCGGTCCAACGGAAGCCCCGGCGCTCGTGCAGGCATCCGTTCACGGTTCCGAGCGGTGTGCCCGCACGCGATACCGCGATAGTAATTGTGGGACCTCGGCAGACCCCGCCTACCGATTCGAGCAGCCGCTGCTCCGTGTCGAACGCGCTCACCGAGGCGTCGAAGGCTTGAGCTACTGCGTGCACCAGCTCGCGCCGGGCGGCCGGCGTATCCCACACCTGAGCAAAGCGACCCGCGGCGAAGGTTTGTAGCCTATTGGCGTCTTCTCGCCAGGAATGCGGGTCGGGCGAGACGAGCCGCACTACCGTGAAGGCCACCGCGCAGGTCAGCAGGATCGTGAGCCCGAACCACCAGAAGAGCGCGCGTTGGAGGCGGAAGTCGTGCCGCCCTCGGCGCCTGGGACCGAAGCTACTCATGCGCGGGTGAGGACGTAGCCGACGCCGCGCACGGTTTTGAGGAGGAGCCCGTCATCGTCGCCGAGTTTCTTGCGGATGTGCGAGATATGGACGTCGACGGTGCGGTCGCTCACGTTGACGTCACTGCGACCCGCCAGCTCAAGCAGGTTGCTGCGGGGCACGACGCGGCCGGCTCGGCGCGCCAAGACCAGCAGCAGATCGAACTCGAGCCCGGTGAGCTCCACGGGCTTGCCGCTGCGGTGCAGGCTGCGGGCGGCCACGTCGAAAGCAAGGCTGCCAACGCTGAGCTGCTCCTTGCTGGGATCGACCTGAGTACGCCGGAGCACGGCGCGGAGCCGGGCCAGTAGCTCGCGCGGGCTGAAAGGCTTGGCCAGGTAGTCGTCGGCGCCGAGCTCCAATCCGACGACGCGATCCGTTTCGTCGCCCTTCGCGGTCAGCATGATCACCGGGATTTGACTCTTTTCGCGAAGGCGCTTGAGCAGGCTCAGGCCATCGAGCCCGGGCAACATCACGTCCAGAAGGACGGCGTCGAACGAGTCGCCACTTTCGAGCGCCCTTAGCCCCAGCGGGCCGGTGGCGGCATGTTTAGCCAGTACGCCGTTTTCGGCCAAATACTGCGCCAATAGTGCGTAGAGCCGTTCGTCGTCGTCGACGATGAGCACGTTCAGATCCATGACGCCGAACGAGACTGCCACGACTGAGCCCGCGGCGGCAGCCTTCCTGGCGTGAGGCGCGTTGTCCGGGACACCGGCGGGGGTGGTGCCGGCGTCCCGGAGCGCGGTGCTCACGGCTTCGGACCCGCGGCGTCTTTTGCTCGCTCTCCGTCGCGCTGCCCGTAAACGCGGAGCGCGGCGCCAGCGCACGTGTCGGCGACGCGCTGTTCGAAGGCGGCCCGGTGCCCCCAGCCGCCGCCGGGCCCGTGCCCCGACGGGCCCCAGCCGCCGTGACAGGCCCTGGCGAAGCCCGCTCCGAACCCTGCCAAAGCGCCGAGTCCCAACATGACCATCAAGATTCTACGTCCCATGATTTTCTCCAAGCGTTGCCGACTCAGCGAAAGCCCGCGTAGCCAAAGGGTCCCGACTCCAGTAAGTCAGCCAACTTCGCGCGTTGGCGGTCGTCGAGCGTGGCGTGCACCTGGTGCGTCGTGCGCAGCCACGCGGCTCGCAGGCGAGTGAGCAGCGCGTCGTGTTTGCCGAACACCTGAGCGAGCAGGGCTTCGTCGACTTCCGAACCACGCAGCGCGTTGGCGATTTCGCTGCGGGTGCTGCGCGCCTCGCGCCGCAGGCCATGGGCCTCCTCGCTGAACTCGTCCACAGCCCCACGGATCGCCTTTTCTTGACCGGGCGTCGTGTCGAGTCGGTCGAGGACGTGGTGGAGCCAATAGCGCCCCCCAGGGCCGTGACGACCTCGGCAGGCTCGCCCGCCGTGGCCAGGGCGGCCCCAGCGCGCGACCGCGAAAAGGCCCAGCAAGCAGGCCGTACCAATGAAAAATCCAAACATGACCGAGCTTCCTTCTGTAAGCCGGCGGGGTGCCTCGCGCTTGGGACCACCCCAGGCGCTGGCTCCGCGGCGTCGACTTGAAGCTTCGGTCGCGATTGTGAAGCGCGTTGCGGGCGCTACGTGAAGAAGTGTTGAGCGCTACAACTTCTTGAGCACGAGCTCGACGAACTGGCTGCCGGGCAAGGTGAACTCAACCTCGGCGCAGAGGGTTGCGTCTTTCGGCTGACAAGCGCCGCCCGGTTCCGAGCTGCCCCCGTTGAGGGAGGCGCAAGCCTTGGCCTTGTATTTGCCCGGTGGCAGGCACACGTCGCGTTGGCATGCCAGGTTCTTGCCGCACGAATCCTGGGCCAGGTAGGTGCCGTCCCACAGCAGATTGTTGCCTTCGGAGGTGAGCGGCGTGGGGAGACACGCCGCGGCGGCGCACGGCAGCATCTCGCAGGTGTCACAGCGGGCGGTGCCGCAGGCCGAGAAGATCGAGAACGCCTCGGCGCCTTGTGCGTCGCTGAGCGTGAGCCAGCCTGTGCCGCAGCTGGCGTCGCACAGGTAGTCGTGGGGCAAGTCGACCGACGGCACCATCTTGAACATGACGGCGCCGTCGACACAGGCCTCAGTCGAAGCGCTGCCACCTTCGGCGCTGCCGCCCGCCTCAGCGGTGCCGGTGCTGCCCCCCTGGGAACCCCCGCCGTTTGCCGGCCCGCCGGTGCCGCCGCCACTCGCGCTGCCGCCCCTGCCAGCGCCGGCGTTGGGAGAACCGGCTTTGGCAGCCTTTCCTGCGTCGTTGTTGCTCGCGCTGCTGCCTGCCGGGCCCGTCGAGGCCTCGGCGGTGCCGCTCGTGGATTGGGAGCCGCCGCCCGCCGCGACCCTCAAGCACGTCAGGGTGGACC
>JANNWK010001064.1:0-2420 GCA_031408355.1 Myxococcales bacterium | reverse complement strand
TACCGCAGAGGCTGGCGCGGCAGCATTGATTCGTAGACGGCCGTGATCTGGTGGGGCAGCGGCTCGACGTTGGAGGTGTGCACCGCCATCATTGGATCGAACAGATGCGCGAGGTTGATGCGGTAGGCCTCGACGGCGAGCTTGAATTCTTCGCCCGGCGCGTCGAAGGCCCACGGCCTGCCCGCCTCGGCCAGCGACAGGTTGGCCTCGTCAGCGCGGAACAGCATGCGCTCTTGCAGTCTGCCGTCGGCGGTCTTGTAGTAGACGGTCACCGCATCGGGGCCGACCGGCTCGGTCGTGACGATTCGGACGACGAGGCCAGGTTCGATCCCACCGATCGCCGCATTCTTCTTAATGGCTTCGAGCTTCAACATGGTCAGTGCCCTTCGTCTTCTGGCTTGTAGCCTGGCGCGAGGACAAGGTTTTCCACGCCATACAGGGCCTGACGGTTTTTCAACCACAGGTGGTTCTCGCCGCCCTTGAGACTGTGGTCGGGGGTGCAGTCGACGTTCCATCGCCGAAGCATGTAGCCCACGAGCGCCGCCCTAACCCGGGTCACGAGCCTACCGTCAGTCATGCCGTACTCGGCTTCAATGGTGTCAGGGTTGCGCATGTTGGCCGGATGCGGCACCAGCTCCAGTTCTACGATCCGGTTCCACTGGATGTCCTGGTCCGGTCGCTCCTTATCAGCGATCGGGCCATCGACGAAGTGGGCGTCAGCCACGCGGGCCAGAACGAAGTCTCGGAACTCGCTGGATCGGCGGTCGTAGGCCCGGACGTGCCAGCGGCTGCCGTTGTCCGCCAGCGCGAAGGGCACGATCTGGCGCGAGGTCATGCCGCTGGTGAGCGCGCGGTAGGTGATATGGATTGCCGATTTGCGGTAGATCGCACGGGTAATGACCGAGAGCGTCTCCAGGTCAGGGTTGCTGATCTCGGTGGCGGCCTCGGTCGGTATCAGCGGGCGGTGCCTCATGGGCTCGTTGTCGCCGTAACCCTGGGTCAGCCAGGTGAGCACCCGCGCCGGGCTGAAGTCGAACAGCGGCCGGAACAGCTCGGCGCGGACGTAGACCTTGCTCTTGCTGTCGTAGTCGATGTTGCCCGGCATCAGGTCCTTGTAGGTCGCCAGGTCGCGTGTCGCGGCGGCGGCCTGGATGCTGAAGCGGGTGAAGAGGTCTTGCCGGCGCACCTCCCCCAGGAACCGTACGCGCAGCTCGATGAAGGCCAGCCTGTCACGCTGAGGCTGGGTCAAGTCTTCTGTTTCTGTGGCCATGGGGTGGCTGGGAGGTCGTGGGATAGGACCGATCTGTCGTCTCACAAGCATCATACCAACTGATGACGAGTTTTAGTACGACTCTTTTTGATGCTATAGTCTGCCGCATTGTGATCTTGTAATAGGCTCTCTATCGCTCAGGAAGGAACCCATGACCACGACTCACCAAGTCATCTTCTACCCCGTCGGCAACGGCGACACGACGCAAATCGTGTTGTCGGCTGGGCGTAGAGTCCTCTTCGACTTTTGCCACCGTGGCAAGGCCGAGGACCCGGACACCCCCGAAATCGATCTCAAAGCCAGGCTCAAGGAAGACTTGAAGAAGGCAGGCCGGGACTACTTCGATGTCGTCGCGTTCACGCACGGGGACCTTGATCACATCCAGGGCAGCACCGAGTTCTTCGAGCTTTTGCACGCCAAGAAGTACCAGGGTGAAGGCCGGATCACGATCCGCGAGCTGTGGGTGCCCGCCGCGATGGTGGTTGAAGAAACCGACAACGACCATCAGAGCGACGAGAACACGCTGCTCCGGCAGGAGGCGCGGCACCGCTTGCTGGAGGGCAAGGGCATCCGGGTTTTCTCCAAGCCGCAGGCGCTAGCCGATTGGCTGGAGCCCTGCCTGAAAGATCGCGGCGAGGCCGGCTCTGCGCGCGACCACCTGTTCGTCGACGCCGGCACGATCGTCCCCGGTTTCTCGCTGGCCACCGACGGTGTCGAATTCTTCTGCCACTCGCCCTTCATCAAGCACTGTGACGACGGCGACATCATTCGAAACCGAGCTTCGCTCATCTTCAACGTGCGCCTCCGCGCTGACGGTGCCGACTATGACTACCTTGAAATCGGCGATGCAACCTGGGAAGAACTCGAAGACATGGTCGCCATCACGAAGTACCACAAGAACGACGATCGGCTTGCCTGGGACCTGTTCAATATTCCGCACCACTGCAGCTACCTGGCACTGAACGAAGACGGCCAAAAGGGCGACAAGGAAACGGTGCCGAAGCCGTTGGTCAACGGCCGGACGGTCAACGTGCGATTCGTGCCGGAGCCGCCAAACACCAGACCTGTTTGATCGATCAACTCAGGGTTACCGGAAATCGCCGTATAGGTGAGATTGCCGGCCAGGGTTTCGACATCGAATGCGTTGAAG
>JANNWK010001063.1:0-2601 GCA_031408355.1 Myxococcales bacterium | reverse complement strand
CGCTTGCGATTCAGGGCCGGCTCCGGGATCATGGCGGTCATGCAGGACCAGCCCAAAGAGTTCCTGAGCGCGGCCGTGCTGGCGGGGCGCGTGCGCGAGCTGGGCGCGGAGATCACGCAGGCCTACCAGGGCCGATCGCTGGTGCTCTTGTGCGTCCTGAAAGGCAGCTTCGTGTTCGCGGCGGATCTGGCTCGAGCCATTGACCTGCCGGTGCGCGTCGAGTTTCTGGGCGTCCGAAGCTACGGCGACGACACGCGTTCCAGCGGCGTCGTGCAGATCACCCAGGATCTCACCCGGCCGATAGCGGGCGATGACCTGCTCATCGTCGAGGACATCGTGGATACCGGCCTCACGCTCAGCTACCTGCGGGAGCAGCTGTTGGCGCGCGGGCCAGCGAGCGTGAAAATCTGCGCACTCCTCCACAAGCCCTCGCGCACGATGCGCCCCGTCAGCATCGACTACCTGGGCTTCACGGTCGAGGATGTGTTCGTGGTCGGCTACGGGCTTGACCACGGCGAGCACTACCGGAACCTGCCGTACGTGGGCGTGATTTAGTCCGCGCGAGGCCTGCCCGTGATGGCCTGCCCGTGAGGGACAGACAAGTGAACCCGCTGCTGCTATAAACTGTAGAAAATGTCGTCTCGCTTTCGCCAGACCTGGGAGCATGTCGTTCCCCGTCGGATACAAGCTGTCGCTGCTTTCATCGTAGGTTCGGGTCTGGTGCTGGCCTCTGCTTGCGCGGGTGAATCGCAAGACGCCGCAGGAACCGGCGGCGCTGGTTCAGGGAGCCCCGGATCAACCGGGACGGGCGGAGTCGGCCAACCACGCCCCAGGCCAGGCGGCGTTGTTGAGCCCGCCGTCGGTGGAGTCGCTGATCCTGGTGCGGGCGCGGCTGGCGAACCCAGCGCGGGCGCGTCCGGCGGACCCGGGATCGTTCCGCAGAAATTCACGTTGACCGTGGACAAGACGGAAGGTGGAAAGGTGACCTCGACGCCTGCGGGGGACATCGACTGCGGTTCCTCCTGCGGCCATACCTACCTGGACAGCGGTACCGCGGCGACGGTATCGCTCACGGCGACTCCCGATCGATCCGTCGAGTTTGGCGGCTGGGGCGGAGATTGCACGGGAACTGGCGCTTGCGTGGTGACGATGGACGCAGACCGCACGGTTTCCGCGACCTTTAAGAGCCTCTGCCCAGCCGTCGAGCCTTTGGCGACTTACTACGTCGATCATACCAGCGGTACTGACGACGCTCTTCACGGCGGCGCCAGTGGAAGCTGCGCTGCCAAGACGCTTAGCTACGCCCTCACGAAAGCAAAGGGCGCGATCCACCTGGCGGGGGCGGACACCTTTCCCGGCAATGTTCCGGGTGAGGAGACACCCTATGCGCTCGTCGGGCAGCAGCAGCTTGTCTGCAACAACGCGCTATTCACCTGGCCAGGAGAAGAAGGATCCTACTGGGGGCTCGTCGCGATCACCGGAGTCGCCAACAAGATTGACGGGTGCCGCATCAATGGCGCCTCGAACGGTGGATACTGTGCGTTAATCGCCACGACCGGCGCTCACGTCTTCAGCAACAACACGGTCACGGCGTGCGCAAACGTAGCTGTCCACGTCTCGACGGGCGTCAAAGGGACTACCTTCTCCGGCAACCACTTCTCGGCGAACGGCAACGGCATCTTCTTCGAAGGCAGCAACGCAGGACAGCTCATCGAGAACTCGATGGTATCCCTTGGCTGGGATGTCTACTGTACCACTCCGAACTTGGAGCTAACGGGCGCATCGAACATTCGCGGAGGCGGGTCGCTGACCTGCGTCGACTGCGCCAATTGCCCGTTCTGAGTTGCTAGAGTGCAGAAACCGGGCGAAAGCCGCTAGGGTGCCGGTCTGATGTTGCTCTCGCACTGGGCGTTGCTTGGTTTCGTGCTTTGGACCGTGCTCTTGCTCGTGGGCACGATTGGGGTCACGCGCGTGGGAGCCGTCATGCGTAAGGAGGCGCGAGCCAATTCGTTCAATCCGGCCGTGCCGCACGGCAGCGAGCGCTACCAGCGGAGCATGCGCGCGCACCTGAACTGCGTGGAGAACCTGCCCATCTTTGCGTCACTCGTGCTGCTCGCTTCAGCGCTGTCGCTACCCGGAGCGTTGTTTCAGGCCGCCGCCATTGCGGTGCTACCGGCGCGGGTCGTGCAAAGCGTGGTCCACGTCGCCAGTGGTCGCAATCGAGCCGTGCTGGTCCGTTTCGCGGCCTTTAGCGTGCAAATCGTCTGCTTTTTGGTGATGCTGGCCCTGCTCGTCGCGCATGGGCTCGGCTAACTCCGATTGACGACCGGAGTTTTCGCGAGCTGGCCAGGGCATGGCCATCGCCGAGGTCGCGGTGGCTGGGCCTCAACTGCTCTTGGGCGGCGTGGTCCTGTTCGCCCCGCCCGAGGCCCTGGAGCAGGTGTCTGAGACGCAGGCCCCGGCCGTGCTGCTGTACGCGGTCTGGACGGGTGCCCTGACCGTCCATGGCATCTTCACGCTGATCGCGCGGACGGCACCCAAGCCGAACGAGCCGCGGGACGCCGCCGCCAACGAGCGACGCTTCACCCGCGCTCCTACCCT
>JANNWK010001062.1:0-1908 GCA_031408355.1 Myxococcales bacterium | reverse complement strand
CGAAGGCATGGCCTCGCGCGTGCTCGGCATGGGCGACGTGGTCGGGCTAATTCAAGACTTCGAGGAAGTCGTCGACCAGAAGCAGGCGGAGAAGGACGCGCTCCGCATGATGCAGGGCGAGTTCACGCTTGAGGACTTTCTGAATCAGATTCGCATGATTCAGAAGATGGGCTCCGTGCGCGATCTGATCGACAAGATCCCCGGCCTCTCCAGCATGCTCCCCCCGGGGGCGGCCGCCCAAGTCAACGACAGCGAGCTGACCGACGCGGAGACGATCATCTTGTCGATGACCCGCTTGGAACGGCAAGATCCGCAAAGCCTGATCCGCGAACCCACCCGCGTACGCCGCATTGCCAAGGGTTCGGGGCGCTCCGAACAGTCAGTGGGCGAGCTCGTACAGAAGTTTTTGTACATGCGCCAAATGATGAGCAGCATGGGCGGTGGAGGTGGCGGGCTCCCCGGGATGGGCGGGCTCGCCCGCAACGTGCGGCGAGCCATGAAGGGAGGGAAGATGCCCGAAGGCTTCCCGCAAATGCCCGGAGGAATGCCCGGCTTCCCTGGCATGGGGATGCCTGGCATGGGGATGCCTGGCATGGCAGCGGGCGGCCGAGGCGCAACACCCGCCATGCGCGCCCTGAGCGCAACCGAGCGCAACGCCAAGAAGAATCAGCGCAAGCGAGAGCGTGACGCGCGCAAGAAGGGAAAGAAGAAATGATCCGGATGCAAGGTCTCAGCGTCGTGAGCCTCGTGCTGTGTGCCGCGACCGGCTGCGCTGACCCCAGTGCGGTGGAGGCTGAGCAGAAGCCCGAGGTCCCCGCCGAGCTCAAGAGCTACGTCCTGAACGAGGCGCCGACCGATATCCCCCACCGGCTCCACATCGACTTCGGTGGCAAAGCGGAGATCATCGGGTATGCGCTTGAGCCGGAGCGACTCGCGGCGCCAGGGTCCAAGATCCAACTTAAGCTGTTCTGGCATTCTTCGAACAAGATCAGCCCAGGCTTCACGCTGTTCACGCAGCTCACCGCGCCGTCGGGGAAGCGCTTCCCTGCTGAAGGTGCCGGGCCGCTGCGCAAGGGCCCGCTGTCCCCGTCGGAATGGGAGCCGGGCAACGTGTACATCGATGAGCTGGAGCTGAGCGTCCCCGAAGAGCTGGACGCCGCGCGCTTCTCGATTGTCACCGGTATTCGGGGCGAACCATCGAAGGTCGTGGATGCCCAGCCGGAGGGCACAGGGGAGCAGGAGCCCGCTCCCAAGCCTGAGGCGGAGGCTGAGAAGGGCACGTTTTCGGCCGTTCACCTGCGAGTGCTGAGCGGCGCCTCCGACGGGCGACACGGCGGCGTGATTGCTACGCTGGACACCGGCATCACGCCAGGCAGCCGGCGGGCCAAGCCGGCAAAGGACGCCAAGCGCGCCGGCCAGGCCGCGGGTCAGCGTCGCCCGGGACCGCCGAGCGGGCTACCGCTGGGCGTGTTGCCGGCGAACGGCACGCGGCCCCCCTCGCCGCCAAGGCCCGCGCAGTAGTCGTGTTGCCGGTTTCCCGAGCCCGCACCCGCCGCTCGAGATTCGCTGCGGCCGCGCTCCCCTGGCTGCTCGCGCTCGGCTGCGCGAACGACCTATTCGGCAGCGCAGCACGAGACGCAGAGAAACAAGGGCTCGTGTTGCCCGCGCCCCCAGCCGCGCTTCCCCTCCGCCTCGGCATCAACTTCGATGACCGAGTCGAGTTGCTCGGTGCCAAGCTAACGCCCGCGGACGGGTTCAAGCCAGGCGGACGCGTCCAGTTGACCCTGTATTGGCGCAAGCTCGGGCAGGTGGAGCGCGGCTATCGACTCTTTACGCACATCCTCGATGCGGCGGGTGAGCGCGTCCTGAATCTCGACGCCGTGGGTCCGCTGCGGAAGCTCGCCGGGG
>JANNWK010001061.1:0-4252 GCA_031408355.1 Myxococcales bacterium | reverse complement strand
CCTGCACCTGCCGAGCCGCCGCTGCTACTCCCCGCCGGGCCACCGCCCGTCGCGGCGCCGCCCGGTCCCACGCCGTTGCCTCCTGCGCCGCCCAGCGGGTTGCCTGGCCCGGCGCCGCTCAGGTGAGCGCCGGCGCCCGCCGCCCACTGCCCGCCTTGCGCGCTGCCGGACTGCCCCGAAGTGCTGCCCGAAGAGTCCACACCGCTACCGGAGTTGCCCGAAGCGCTGCATCCGATGAGCGCGAAGGTGCTCACGAGCTGATAGCCGACGGCCGTCACGCGCAGGTGCTGCAGGTTCACCCCGGAACCTTGAGGCCAAGGGGCGCTGTCTGCAACCGGTTCCGCCCCGGCGCGACGCGGCGCGCACGGGGTGGACCCAATCGGTCGCGGTTTCAGCCGGCTTGGAGCTTGGCGTTCAGGACGAACTCAGGCACGGCTGCCAGGGCCTTCGAGATCGGACAGTTTGCCTTAGAAAACGCGACCTTCTCGTTGAAGGTGGCCTCATCGATACCCGGGACGACAGCGACGCTCGAAAGCTCGATCTTGGTGACGGTCGGGCCGTCGCCGATGGTCACGCTGGCTTCGGTGTGGATGCTGGTGGGCGGGTGGCCGGCTTTGGTCAGCTGGGCCGCCAGGAACATCGAGAAGCAGCCGGCCTGCGCCGCGCCGATCAACTCTTCCGGGTTGGTCCCCTGACCATTGTTCTCGAAGCGTGAGCCAAACGTAAACGGAGCATCGAAGGCGCCCGTGCCGCCCTTCACGCTGCCCGTGCCCTCTTTCAGTGTCCCGTGCCACGCCGCCGATGCTTTTGAGATTCCCATGATGCACTTTCCTCGGTTGGTGAGGGCTCTCCGTAACCGCGCTGCTTCGCCCTGACAATCCCCGACGCAAGAAATGCCCGTCTGGCTCGCCGGGTCGAGCGCATACTTCGCGGGGTGCGACGCCGCGGTCTTGGCTTCCTCAGTATTTGGCTGGTGCTGGGGCCCGGGGCCTGCCTCGGGCGCCCGCCGACCGAACGGGCCGGTGTGGCAGTTGCCGCGCCTGCGACGTCCTCGCGCCTGCCGGCTGCGCCCGTGGCGACGGCTTCGGGCTCGCCCCTCGCGGCTGTGGCCGCCGCCCGGCACCTGCTCGGGCGCTGCGCGTTTGGGGCGCGGCCCGGCGAGGCCGAGCGGGTGGCCCGGCTTGGGACGGAGCGCTGGCTTGACGAACAGCTCGCGGGCCCGGCCGAGAGCCCCCTGCTCGAAGCGGCGCTCGTGCCCCATCGGCGGGCGTACGTGCCGCCCGCCCAGCTCGTTGACGATTGGCTCGGCGACGGCTGGGAGCACGAAACGCAGAGCCTCCGGCAGCTGGGGCGCGCCACCGCACCGCACTATCGCGAGCACTTGCAGCGGCTCGCCACCGCCGAGTTGACCCGAGATATCTTGAGTCGGCGCCAGCTTCTGGCAGTGATGACCAACTTCTGGGCGAATCACTTCAATGTCTACGCGGCCAAGGGCTACGTCCGGCTCTTCGAGGGCGACTACCTGGAGCGCGCACTGCGCCCTCTCGCGCTGGGGCGCTTCTCCGAGCTGCTGCTGGCCACCGCTCGGCATCCGGCCATGCTCCTCTATCTCGACAATGCCGACAGCCGCCGAGCGCGCGCTGGGCGCGGCGGCCTCAACGAGAACTACGCGCGCGAGCTGCTGGAGCTGCACACGCTCGGGGTGGGCGCTGGTTATACGCAAGAGGACGTGCAAGGCGTCGCTCGCATCCTGACGGGCTGGAGCGTCGTTCGTCTGACGTCCGGCAGGTTCGAATACCAGTTCAAGAAGGCCGCCCACGACAAGCGCGCGAAGACGGTGTTGGGCCAGGTCTTCCCGGCCGGCGGCGGGGAAGACGAAGGCGTGCGGCTCCTCGAAATCTTGGCTCGGCACCCGGCCACGGCCCGCCGCCTAGCTCAGCGCCTGTGCGCGCATTTCGTGGCGGATGAGCCGCCCGCGACCTGCGTCGAGGCCGCGAGCCACGCGTACGCTGCGTCCGAAGGCGATCTCCGGCAGGTGGTCAAGGCGATCGTGCAGCATGAGACGTTCTGGGCGCCTTCGGCCCGCGGCGCAAAGTTGAAGACGCCGCTCGAGCTCGTGGCAAGCGCGGCGCGCGCCTTCGACGCCATGCCTGACGGCAGCCTGGCACTCGCTCACGTGCTCGGGGAGCTGGGCGAGCCGCTGTTGAGTGAGCGTCTGCCGACGGGCTACCCTGATTCAGAGCCTGAGTGGGCGAGCGCTGGCGGCATGCTGGCGCGCATGCGCTTCGCTTCGAACTTTGGCGCCGGCAAAGTGCCGGGCCTCAGCATCGACTGGCAAGGGCTCCTGCCCGAGAGCGACGCTGCCAGCTTGGTCGCGCGCTTGGGCGCGCTGCTGTTTGCTGGTGGCGGCAGCCCGCTCACGCTCGAGCTGGTGCGTCAGGAGTTGGCTCCGCTGGTTGAGCCGGCCGAAAGACGCGCCGCCGCCGTCGCGCTCCTGGTGGGCAGCCCGGAGTTCCAGCGCCAATGACGGACGGGCATCTGGTCACGCGCCGCAGGCTGCTGCAGGCCTCGCTGCTGGCGCCTCTGGTTGGGCTATTCGGCACCGAGCAGGCCCGAGCGGAGTCGGGGTCGGCGGCCAGCAATGCTGCCAAGCGCGTCCTCGTTTGCGTATTCCTGCGTGGCGCGGCCGATGGCCTCAGCCTGGTAGTGCCGTACACCGACCCGGATTACTACCAGGCACGACCCACGATTGCCGTCGCGCGGCCTTCAGCTGCCGGCGGCGCGCTCGATCTCGACGGCCAGTTCGGCTTGCATCCGCGACTCGCGCCGCTGAAAGCCGCCTACGACGCGGGCGAACTCGCGCTGGTTCACGCGGTCGGCTCCCCGCATCCCACCCGCTCGCACTTTCAAGCCCAGGACTACATGGAGACAGGGGCCGTTGGTGAGCTGCTGGCAGGTCAGGGCTGGCTTGCTCGCTACCTTGTGCAGCGTCCACCTGCGTTGCCGGGACAACTCCGATCCATCGGGCTCTCCGCGCGCGCGCCGCTGGCTTTGCGCGGGGATCCCGAGGCGGTGGTCGCCGCCAGTTTGGGGGAATTTCGGCTGCGCGCGAGCGCCAATCTGGAGCCTGTCCTGCGTCAGGGTTTCCGGAAGCTGTACGGCGCGCCGTCGCTTCAGCCGGCGACGCGGGCCGGCCAGAAGGCGCTAGCCATTGGCGAGCTATTGGCTCGCCTGAACGCTGCCAAGTACACGCCCGAAAATGGCGCGCGCTACCAGCGAGACGCCAGCGCTTTCGTCGATATCGCTCGGCTGATCAAGGCTGACGTAGGGCTAGAGGCGGCTTGGCTCGACGCCTCCGGATGGGACACGCATCGCCGGCAGGGGAACTCCGAGCGGGGCACCTTGGCGACGTTACTCGCGCGTCTGGGTCGCGCGCTTGCAGCCTTTCGCGCTGATCTGGGAGCGCGCTTCGAAAATGTCGTGGTCGTCGTGATGAGCGAGTTCGGTCGCAGGGTTCACGAAAACGCAGCCAGGCTGTGCTAAGCGTGCCGGAATGTCCTCCGGTGTTCAGCTGATCGACTCGGCTCTGCTCGAAGCAACCCTCGGCCGCGCGCGCACGTCCCCACGTCGGCGCGTGAATCACAATTTTCACCCGGACATGGCGGCCAACCCCCATCGGTTCTTGAATGCCTGGCTGCGCGGTAGTTACGCGGCGCCGCACCGGCACCTCGCGGTGCCCAAGGCGGAAAGCTTCGTGGTGCTCGCGGGAGAACTCGCGTTGTTTATATTCGACGATCACGGGCACGTCAGCGAGCGGCACGTGCTCGGTCGAGCCGGGCTCGTGGGCATCGATCTGGCTCCTGGCCTCTGGCACACCCTCGCGGCCGTGAGCGAGACGGCGGTCTGCTTCGAGGTGAAGCCGGGCCCGTACGAGCTTTCAACGGACAAGGAGTTCGCGCCCTGGGCGCCGCGCGAGGACGACCCCGGCGCCGCAGCCTACCTGGACACCCTGCTCAGTTCGCTCGGCGAGCTAAGCTCGTGCGTGTCCCTGAATGCTGCGGTCTCGGCGTGAACGTGCCCGTGCCCGACATTGACTGATCGGTCACGTTGCTCTGAACACCCGTGTTGAAGAAGGCCCGCCACAACGGAGCGGTTAGCGTAGCTGCGCGCCCAGCTGGGCGCGGCGCGCGCGGGCCAGGCCCGCGCCACAGGCCTCGGCCTACGAAACAAACGGGCCCAAGGACTCCTCACG
>JANNWK010001060.1:0-3356 GCA_031408355.1 Myxococcales bacterium | reverse complement strand
AGGCCAGCCTGTTCCCAGCGTATTCGCCCGAGCTTGGGCTTTCGATGCGCACTGAGCTTGAGCTGCTGTTCTCAAAGTTCGCCTTCGACGAGAGCGCGGACTTCATGGAGCTGTTCGACACGAAGCGCACGTTCGTCAATCCGTTATTGGCAGGGCTCTATGGAGTGCCCGCACCGCCGGCGGGTACGTTTCTGGAGGTGAGCCTCCCGGTACAGTCAGGGCGTGCCGGGCTATTAACGACCGCAGGCCTCTTGTCAATGAACGCGCGCGCGACCATGACGTCGCCCACCTTGCGCGGAATTTTCATCCGCACGGAACTCATGTGCCAGTCCATCCCCAAGCCGCCGGATGGCGTTTCGACGGACCTCCCGCCGTCACCGAATGGGGTCGAAACCCAGCGTCAGCGACTTGAACGGCACCGCACGAGTCCGACCTGCGCCGCCTGCCACGCGCTGATGGATCCTTTGGGCTTGTCGCTGGAGCACTTCGATGCCGTCGGCGCCTACCGTGCCGACGACCTAGGCCAGTCGCTCGACGTCACGGGCGATCTCGATGGCGTGCCCTTCGATGGCGCGCTCGAGCTGGCAGGCGTGTTGCGGAGCGATCCGAGAGTACAAACCTGTATCGCCCGCAAGTTTAGTGAGCACGCGCTTGGGCGGAGCGTCAGCGACGACGTTGCGGCTGGCGTCGCGCTGACGTTCCAAACCGAAAATTACCAGTTCTTGTCGTTGGTTCGCGCTGTTGTGACCAGCGATGCCTTTCGCCACCCGGTCAATTGAGCAGCTCAGGAAGACACAGCATGAAGCGCTTCGCCATCAGCCGCCGTCATCTGCTCCGAGGAGCGGTGGGCGGAGCTGCGGTCGGCTTGGCTATCCCGCCGCTGAACGCGATGTTTAACAGCAACGGCGACGCCTACGCGGCGGGCGGACTGCCCCCCAAGCGTTTGGGCATCTGGTACTGGGGCTGTGGCGTACGGCCCGAGCGTTTCTACCCCCAAGCTCTGGGCAAGGATTGGGAAGTTACCGAAGAGCTAGCGCCACTTGCGCACCTGCGGGAGGACCTCACGCTGGTCACCGGCCTCGACGTCAAGCTCAAGGCCTCCGGACACTTTCTCGGCCGTTCGGCGATGCTCACCGGCGCTCATTCGGAGGTGTCCACGTTCGAGCCGCAGTTCGGCACACCCGGCGGCCCTTCCATGGATCAAGTGGCCGCAGCCGCGTGGCAGGGACAAACGCTGTTTCGTTCGCTCGAAGTGGGGATCTCGATCGTTGGTGGCAACCACACCAAACAAGGCGTGGGCACGGCGTCGTGGAACGGACCGGATCAGGTCAACCCGGCCGTGTTCTCGCCCGTCGAGTTCTACAACAAGCTGTTTGCTGGCGATCTGCCGGCCGATCAACTGGAAGCCATCAACGCCGCGCGCAAGAGCGCTCTCGACGCAGTGCTGGAGGACGGCAAGCAGCTCAGTCAACAGCTGGGTGCGGAGGATCGTGCGCGCCTCGACGCTCACCTCGAAGGCTTTCGTGAAATCGAACGTCAGATTGGCTTCTTCCGCTCGGTATGCGTCGCACCTGAGCGCCCCGGCGTCCTAGTGGAGGATCGCTCGCACGAGCTACTCGAAGAGAAGAACCTTGTCATGGCGAACCTGATGAAGCTCGCGCTCGCCTGCGATCTGACGCGCGCCTTTACCTATCAATATGCCCAGATGCAGATGAACACCATCTTCTGGCAAACTGGCGCGACCGAGGGTATGCACATCATGACCCACGACGATCGTGGCGGAGCCCAGGCGCTCGATCCACAGCCGGAGAAGATTCACAAGGCCGTGGTGTTCATCATGGGGCAGCTGGCCGTCTTCCTCGACGCGCTCAAGAGCGTGCCCGAGGGCGCCGGAACGCTGCTCGACAATACGTTGCTCCTCGCCACCACGGACCTCAAAGAGGGCACGGCGCACGATGTCACGAATATGCCAATCATCTTGGCGGGTGGCGCTGGCGGCAGCTTTAACAAGGGCACGCACTACAAGTTCTCCGGGGCTGACAACAACACGACCCGGATCCTGCTTACGGCGCTGCACGCTTGCGGCGTGATGGTGCCCAGCTTCGGAAAGGGCGACGGCCTCGCCGAGCAACCGATCGCCGACCTGCTGAGCTAGCTGGCTGCTCGGGCGATGCGCGTCAACGCCTCGGGCGGCGGCGGCGGTGCTTCCGGTTGGGACGCGGCCCTAGGGCTTCGGACGCAGGTGACCCCGCGGATCGATTTCGATCTGTCGCTGCTTGAGCAGGCGCCCCACGGCGCGCTTGAAGGCCTTCTTGCTGAGGCCAAAAACCTCGCGGATCTGCGCGGGATCCGTGTGGTCGCCTACCTGGAGTGCGCCAGGGAGCTTAAGCCGCGCAAGGACACGCTCGGCGTCGTCGGCAAGCTGCTCGTGCGCGTGAGCGCGCAGCGAGAGCTCCATCTTGCCGTCCGGCAGTCGGTTGGTCACGCGAAAGCGGGTGGCCTCCCCACGCGCCAGCGAGTGGGGTTCGTCGCGCGGCAGGAGTCCCACGAAAGCGCGCTCAACAATCACAAACAGGCCGATCTCGGGATCTTTGCGCCAGGCCTCGCCCGCAACCCACTCGTCCTGCACGAACTCGGAACTGCGCATGCTTAGCAGCTCGGTAACGCGCATCGTGCCCGCGAGCCGACCGCTACTGTCCACGTACAAACCGATGGGCTGCCGAGCCCCTACCTCTAGGTCGACGGTTTGCTCCGAGAACGGCACGAGCAGTTCCTTGGGCAAGCCCCAGTCCACGAAGGCTCCAAAATGGGTACATTCGCTAACGCGCAGAAATGCCACCTCACCGAGCGCAAGTTTGGGCGTTTGGGTCGTGGCGAGCGGTCGGCCCTCCGAGTCCAGATAGACGAAAGCCTCAAGCTCGTCGCCCGGTCGCGCACCTTCTGGGATCTCGGGACCCAACAGCAAGATGGTCGGCGCGTTCGCCTCGCCGCCGGGTTCAGCCAAGAAGGCGCCTGCGTTGCCGAAGCGTTGGATCTGGAACTTGGTAGAACGGCCGAGCCGATGATCGAAAGCGGAAGGCATGGGTCGTCTGTCGCGGCAGTCTGACATGGCGGGCTGGCGCGGGTGCCACAAACCAGAAACGCCCGAACCGTAAGGCCCGGGCGTTTCCGCGTCCGCTGACGATCGAGCTTAGTTCGACTCTTCGAACTCGGCGTCGATCACGTCACCCTTCTTCTTCTTGCTGCCGCCCTCAGCGTCGGGAGCGGCGCCATCTGGCCCACCTGGGCCCGCGCCAGGGCCGCCGCCGGGCGCGCCCTCATAGAGCTTCGCGGCCATGGCGTGAGCTTCCTTCTCG
>JANNWK010001059.1:0-1715 GCA_031408355.1 Myxococcales bacterium | reverse complement strand
GCGTTGACCGGACGCGCGCGGCGCAGCTCTTGGCTCGGGCGGTGGGCGACAAGCCGCGAGCGATCGCAGCGTTTCAGCGCGTGCGTCAGCTTCACGGCCGCTCAGTCGAGTTGTTCGAGCGACTGAAGGGGCTCCTCACCGAAGAGCAGTCGTTCGCCGGTCTCGCCGAACTTTATGAGGACGAAGTCGCGGTCGAGCTGGAACCCACCCGGCGTCAGCAGCTCTATTTGGAGCTAGGTGCGGTGCACCGTCATCACACCGGCGAGCTGATGCGGGCCCTCGAAGCGTTCGTGATAGCGCGCGATTGGGAGCGCTCGATCGAGGTCGCTGGTCTGCACCCTGCCGATGCTGCTCTGGGGCTCAGCCTCGTGGAGCGGCTGCGCGAACTGACGATTGCGGCCTTCGCTGTCGAGCAGGCACCGGAGGCGTTGGCGGCGGCCGATTGGGCCGTTCACGAGCTGGCGGATCGGCGGCTTTCGCGGGGGGAGTATGCGCAAGTCGTGGCCGAGCTCTTGGCGGCTTCGCAGTTGCCGTTTCCCGAGGTGCGGCGGCGCGAGTGGCGCCGCGACGCCGCGTGCCTCTTGTCGGACCGACTTGCCGATAACGCCCGCGCCATCGAGTTATTTCAGGCTCTGCTGGTGGAGGAGCCTGGTGATGAGGTAGCTCGGGCCTCGGTCACACGTTTATCCTTGCTGCTCGAAGAGCAGGGCCTCTACGCCGAGCTCGTCGGGCTGTGGGAAGGGCAGGCTAAGGCTCGGGAGGTGCGGCGCGATCCTAGCGGGGCCGCCTTGCTCTACGCGCGCGCTGGCGAGAACGCCGAGCAGAAGCTGGCCGATCGGGAGCGGGCGATCGCCAACTACCAAGCCGGTGCCGCCCTCAGCGGCGAGGCTTCACTCGAGGCGCTCGTGCGGATCTTTCGGGAGCAAGGCGAGCTTCAGCGAGCTGCCGAGGCCCTTGAGCGGCTGCTCACCTTGGATAGCCCCGAGCTTGTGGCCGAGCGCGCGCTCGAGCTTTTGCTGCTCTATCGGGAGCTGGGCAAGCCCGAGAGTTCACGGCCAGCCCTGGAACGTGCAGCTCGCATCGCGGTGGATGCGCAGGCTGTCCGCGCCGCGCTCGCGACTTTGTATCGCGAGCTCACGGATCACGCAGCGCTGGCAGATCTACTGGCTGAGGAGGCGCAACGCTCTCCGGACAGGCGCCAGCGCATTCAGCTCTTGCGCGAGGCGGCCGAGATCCAGCTCGTGCACCGAGCGCAGGCCGGTCTGGCTGCGCCGCTGCTTGAGCAAGCGATAGCGCTAGACCCCGACGATCAGAAGCTGCGCTTGCGCTTGGCGCAGGCCTGGTTTCTGGCGACTCGATACGAGGAGGCGTTGGCGGTGCTGCGTGAGCAGATCGAGCGTTACGGCGCGCGAAAGCCGAAGGATCGCGCGCTGGCTCACTTTCAGCTGGCGCGCGTGCTGCTCGCCCAAGGCGACGAAGCGAGTGCCCTGGGTGAGCTGGACGCAGCTTCGAAGATCGACCCAGCCAACCCCAGCATCATGCAGCTGCTTGGGCGCGTCGCCATGGAGCAGGGCGCGTTCGAGCGTGCCGAGGGTATGTTTCGGTCGCTGATGCTGGTCGTGGGGCGCGACGATGACCCAGAGGCACCGAGCAAATCCGATGCGCTGCTGTCGCTCGCTGAGCTTTCAGCGCGCCGCGGCGACGAGGCGCGCGCC
>JANNWK010001058.1:0-11077 GCA_031408355.1 Myxococcales bacterium | reverse complement strand
AAGACCGGTCGCTACCTGAAGTACCAAGAGTGGCAGGGCAACAACACCGGCATCCTGGCCGGAATTGCCAACGCCATGGGGACACCTGTCGAGGGCTGGGACGAAGACTCTCGGTTGCACGGGTAGGCCACGGCGGCTTCCGCCCTGGGGGCGCGCGTCAGAAAAAAATCACTGCACATCGGCTTCCGATGCGCGTATCCACCCTAGGATGAGCGCAGCGGTTCTTTGCATCGGGACAGAGCTCACGCGCGGCGAGCTCCTGAACTCCAACGCCACCTGGCTCGCCGAGGCCTTGACCACGATCGGCCTCGAGGTGACTTCCCTCGACTGCGTCGACGACGACCGCGCCCGCATCGAGGCCGCGCTGCGACGCCTGGTGGCCGAACACCAAGTCGTGATTTGCACGGGCGGGCTCGGACCCACCACCGACGACATCACGACGGAGTGCGCCGCGCGCTCGGCCGGAGTCGGGCTCAGGCGCGACGAAGCCTCGCTTCAGCACATTCGGGATCTGCACCAGCGGTTTGGTCGCACGATGGTGGCTTCCAACGCGAAACAAGCCGATTTTCCGGAGGGCGCCAGCGTCATCAACAACCCGAATGGCACGGCTCCCGGCTTCTGGCTGAAGCTTTCCGGCTGCACCCTGTACTTTCTTCCCGGCGTACCGCGCGAAATGAAGGCGATGTTCGAAGCCAGCCTCGCGCCTGGGCTCGCGGCGTTCGTCAGCGTGCACCGGCACCAGCTGGTGCTGCGCAGCTATGGCCTGCCCGAGGCCGAAGTAAACGACCTGCTAGCGGGCTTGGAAGCAGAATTTGGGGTCGTGATTGGCTACCGCGCCACGCTGCCAGAGATCGAGATCAAGCTGCTGGCGCAGGCTGAGAGCGTCGAGGCCGCCAAGGTAGCCACGCAGCGCGCCGCGGCGGCCGTGCGAACGCGACTGGGCGAACACGTGTTCGGAGAGGGTTTCACGAGCCTGCCCGACCGGCTTGGCGAGCTGCTGGAGCAGAGCCAGCTCACGCTCGCGCTGGCCGAATCCTGCACCGGTGGCTTGGCCGCCGAGCTGCTGACGGGCCGAGCCGGCTCGAGTCGCTACTTCCTGGGCGCCGCCGTGACCTACTCGAACCCGCTCAAGACGGCGCTACTGGGCGTCCCCGCCGAACTGATTGCCGCACACGGCGCCGTGAGCGCCGAGGTGGCGCGCGCGATGGCCGAGGGCGCCAGGAGCCGGCTTGGCGCCGATGTCGGCCTATCGTTCACGGGCATCGCCGGCCCCGGCGGCGGCAGCGAGCAGAAGCCCGTCGGCCTCGTTCATTTCGCGGTCGCCACCGCCGCCGGCACCGTCAACAAACAGCGCGTCTTTGTCGGCAGCCGCAACGACGTGCGGCGCCGCGCCGCGTTCGCCGGCTTCGATCTGGTGCGCCGCAGCCTGGGGTAGTCGGGCCTACACTGGCCTCAGGGAGGATTGATCCACTCGCTGTTGGCTTCGTTGCAGAACACGCCGTCCCGAAGGTCCTGCTCGGTGCCGTCGTAGAACCAATTGATCACGGTGAGGCCCGGAATGTCGTCGGCATCCGTGGTGACACAGCCGAGCACCGCACCCGTGGTGTCGCAGGACGCGACCTCGGCCGCTGGAGCCTGGCACGGGGGCACCTTGTCAGCGCCGCCCAGGAGCTCCACCACCAACGCGGGCCAGGTGGACTCGGTGCAGGTGTGGATGACACTGGTCCCATCACAAGAGCGGACGAGCTCGCCGCCACCGCTCGGGGCGCCTCCCACGGCAGACGCGCCCGCGCTGTCGCCGGCCCCGCCCATGCCCGCGGTGATCATCGGAACATCAGCCGCGCCACCGGCGCCGCCGGCGCCGGGTAGCTGAGCCGCGGCCTCTGCCACCGCGTAGATGCTGAAGGAGCTGACCTCCAGCTTGGCAAGACTGCCCGCGAACTCGCCACCGGGGACGACTTCCCAGCTCTTGTCTTGCTCGTCATCCAGGCGCAGGACCGCCAGCTCGGCAGCGTCGGAGTCGTACGGGAGGGTCAGTGTGACCGGCACCTTGAACTCCAAACCGTGGGGCGTGAAGGCAATGGCCGGCCCCGCGAGCAGGTAACCGGCTGGCGGATCCACCTTCACGGCCGACTCCGCAATGCCAATCTTGACCGAGGACTCGAGGGCGCCGCCCGGCACCTCCACCGACGCGTCTCCCTCGGTGACCGTTCCACCCTCACTGCCGATCTGCTTGGACGACCCTGAAGGCGCCGCGTCGCCCTCAGCGGTGCTGTCGGAGCAGGCAGCGGCTAGACCTAGAACAACGACCAGACCGGAAAGGAGCTGCGACTTCATGGATAACCCTCTTTGGTGCGTGTCCAACGCGGTCGCTCAACAGGCAACCCTCGCCGGACGAAAGGGTCAAAGATTCGCCCATCCTTTGCGCGAAGGCAAGGGATGGGCAGCCTCAGCACAGCCTCAGCCCGCCAAGCGACGCGCCAGCAACTCCCGAATGCGCCGTATCAGCAGCTCGGAGGAGTAGGGCTTCTGCAGAAAGGCGTCGTCTTCGCTCACGCCGTGCTCCTGTAGCGCCTCCCCGGCATACCCCGAGACGTAGAGCACCAGCAAGTCGGGGCGTAGCGCCCGAAGCTGCGCCACCAGAGCCGGGCCGCTCTGATCGGGCATGATCACGTCGGTTACCACGAGATCGATGTCCTCGCTCGAGCCCACCGCCGCAAGCGCGGCCGCGCGATCCATCGCCGCCGTCACCTCGAACCCGCCTCGCCGCAGCAGCCGAACCGTCGTCTCGCGAACGGCGCGATCGTCCTCGACGATCAAGATCTTCGCGCCGGCGAAGGCTGCCGCCGAGGGCGCGGGCGTGACCTTTCGCTCCGGCTTGGCCTCGGGCAGGTACACCGAAACCGTCGTGCCTCGGCCCAGTTCGCTGCTGATCTCGAGCGTGCCCTGGGCGCGCTGAACGATGCTGAGTGAGGTGGACAGACCGAGGCCCACGCCGTCCGGTTTAGTACTGAAGAAGGGCTCCAGCACGCGTTGGCGTTGCGCCTCCGACATGCCCAAACCGGCGTCCTGAACGGCCACCACAAAGTAGCGACCGGGGGCCAGCTGGGCGTGTCCGGCCGGCACCTCGGCGACGTCGGTCGAAACCGACAGCTCGCCACCGTTCGGCATGGCCTCGGCGCCGTTGATCACCAGGTTGACCAGCACCTGCTCGAGTTGGGCCAGATCGCCCCGAACCGGCATTCTTCGCGGCCCAGGCCTCACGCTGAAGCGTATGTCGTCACGCAGCACGCGCGACAGCATCTTCTGCGAACCGTCTAGCACCTCGTTCAAATCCAACAGCCGTATGTCGGTGGCGCGCTGCTTCGAGAAAAGTAGCAGGCGCTGCGTGAGCCCCGCCGCCCTCTGAGCCGCGGATAGCGCGTTGCTCAGGTCTTCCTGGGCCTCGGCGGTTGCGCTGGCTTGAGCGAGATTGATACCGCCAATCACAGCGGTAAGTAGGTTGTTGAAGTCGTGCGCCACGCCGCCCGCAAGCCGACCCACGGTCTCGAGGCGCTGCGACTGGGCCAACTGACGCTCAAGCTCTTTGCGCTGCGTCACGTCCTGCACAATACCGATGACGGCCACCGCGGCGCCTACCTCGTCCCGCAACACCTGACCGCGACCCTCGACCCAAACGACCTTGCCCCCCGGCTGAAGCACGCGGTGCTCGAGCAGAAAACCTGAGCTGCTCCGGTCCCCCAAGGCGCCCCGGATCGTCGACTGAGTAAACGCCGTATCCTCTGGATGCACGAGAGCGGTCCAGCTCGCCAGTGTGCCGCCAAACTCCGTCACGCCGAAGATGCCGTATACCTCCCTGGACCAGACCACCGTGCCCCGCGGTACGTCCCATTCCCAGGTGCCCAGCCTGGCTGCGGAGAGCGCCCGCTTCAACCACTCGGCTGTTTCGAGCGGGTCGCGTCCAGGGGGTGTCGGAGGTGACATCTATTGGGGGTTGGCCGGGCGCCCCGCGCGCGCCTGCAATACCGCTCCAAGGCTAACTCAATTCAGCGACGCCAGGCGCTCATTTGGCGTCGCGGCGGGCGACGGCTCCCCCGCCGCCACCCGGGTGAACGTAAGGCCCGCGCTCGAGCGGTCGACGACGACACGATCCCCCGGCAAAAACTCGCCGCTGAGCAGCCGCTGGGCCAGCTCGTCTTCAAGGTGTTTTCTAATAGCGCGACCGAGCGGGCGAGCGCCGTACTGCGGATCCCAACCCAGATCGCCGAGCTGATCCTTGGCGGCCTCGCTTACCTCGAGCACGAGCTCGCGCGAGGCAAGCCGCAGCCGCAACCGGCCGAGCTGAATATCCACGATGCTCCGGATCTGTTCGCGCGACAGTCGATGATAGACGACGATCTCATCGAGCCGGTTGATAAACTCCGGGCGGAATGCGCGCCGCAGCGCTTCCATGCTGGCCTGGCGCATTGCTTCCTCGCGAACCTCGGGGCTCGAGTAGGAGCGCTCCTCAAGCTGCGCCAGCTCGCCGCTGCCGATATTGCTGGTCAGGATCACGACCGTATTCTTGAAGTCCACGGTGCGACCCTGGCCGTCCGTTAGCCTACCGTCGTCGAGCACCTGCAGTAGGACGTTGAACACGTCGGGGTGCGCCTTCTCGATCTCGTCGAACAGGATGACGCTGTAGGGGCGCCGCCGAACCGGCTCGGTGAGCTGCCCCCCTTCGTCGTAGCCCACGTAGCCGGGCGGGGCGCCGATCAGCCGAGAAACCGCGTGCTTCTCCATGTATTCGCTCATGTCGATGCGGATCATCGAGCGCTCATCGTCGAACAGGAACTCCGCCAGAGCCCGCGCTGTCTCCGTCTTGCCAACCCCTGTTGGACCCAAGAAAAGGAAAGAACCGATCGGTCGCTTGTCGTCGCCCAAACCCGCACGCGAGCGGCGCACCGCATTGGCGACGGCCACCAAGGCCGGTCCCTGCCCAACGACGCGCCTGGCCAAGTTCTCCTCCATGGCCAGCAGCTTGTGCATCTCACCCTCCAACATCTTGGCGACGGGCACGCCGGTCCACTTCGAGACGATGACCGCGATGTCCTCCTCACCCACCTCTTCCTTCAGGTAAGAGCCGCCCTCCTGAAGCTGATTGAGCTCGGCCCGCTCGGCCTCGACCCGGCGCTCGAGCTCGGGCACTCGGCCGTACTGAATTTCCGCGGCCTTTCCGAGATCACCCGCGCGGCGCGCCAACTCTTCGGCGAGGCGTAGCTCCTCCAGCTCGCGCTGCTGCTCACGCAACCTGCCAATATGGTCCTTCTCGCGCAACCACTGGGCGCGCATGCGGTCGCGTTCCCCGGACAGCTCGGCCACATCGCGAGAAAGCTCCGCCAGCCGCGCGACGCTCGCCTTGTCGCGCTCCTTGGCCAGCGCCTGCTGCTCGATCTGCAGCTGCATCAGCTTGCGCTCAAGCTGATCGATCGGCAGTGGCAGGCTGTCGATCTCAAGTTTGATCTTGCTGGCGGCTTCGTCGACCAAGTCGATCGCTTTGTCGGGCAGAAAACGCTCGGTGATGTAACGATTGCTCAGCACGGCTGCCGCGACCAGCGCCGCATCCTTGATGTGAATGCCGTGATGGACCTCGTAGCGCTCCTTCAGGCCCCGCAAAATCGCGATCGTATCCGCAACAGTGGGCTGCTCGACCATTACCGGCTGGAAGCGTCGCTCAAGCGCCGCGTCCTTCTCGATATGCTTGCGGTACTCATCCAGCGTGGTCGCACCGATGGCGCGCAGCTCGCCGCGGGCCAGCGCCGGCTTCAGCATGTTGGCGGCGTCCATAGCGCCCTCCGCGGCGCCGGCACCGACAAGTGTGTGAAGTTCGTCGATGAACAGGATGACGCCGCCCGCCGCCGTCTCCACCTCTTTCAACACGGCCTTCAAGCGATCCTCAAACTCACCACGAAATTTGGAGCCGGCAACCATGGCGGACAGGTCTAGAGCGAGGATGCGCTTGTCTTTGAGCGACTCGGGCACGTCGCCGTTGGCGATACGCCGCGCAATGCCCTCCGCGATGGCCGTCTTGCCGACGCCCGGCTCGCCGATCAAGACTGGATTGTTCTTGGTTCGGCGCATCAGCACCTGCATCACCCGTCGAATCTCTTCGTCTCGACCGATGACGGGGTCAATTTTTCCGCGCTTGGCCAAGGCCGTTAGATCGCGCGTGTACTTCTCAAGCGCCTGAAATTTCCCCTCCGGGTTCTGATCGGTGACCCGCTGGCTGCCACGGATTTCCGCGAGCGCGTGCATCAACTTGGCGTGCGCCAGGCCGTGTCGATCGAAGACGGCTTGCACGTCTTTATCGGTGCGGGCCGCCAGCACAAAGTGCTCTACCGAAACGAAGTCGTCCTTCAGCTTCTTGGCCTCCTCCTCGGCGGCATTCAAGAACGGGACGGTACGCCGGCCGAAACCCGGCTCCTGCCCGCCCGACACCTTCGGCAGCTGATCGATGCGCTCGGTCAAGCTTTGAATGAGCGCTTTGGGCTCGGCACCGGCGCGTTGCACGAGCGCCGCACCCACGCTGCCCTCCTCCTCAAGAATAGCGACCAGTAGATGCTCGGGGATAAGCTCCGGATTCCCACGTCGCGTCGCGGAATCCACAGCCGCTCGCATGCTCTCTTGGCTCTTGTTGGTGAGGCGATCCATCCGCATGAGTGGGCTCCCGGTGGGACCGGCGCGCCAAACCTGACGCGCCTGGGCAATCGCAACCTAAGGCCGCAACGCGGACTTTCAAGGGCGAGCGACGACAGCGTCCGGTTTTTTCCGGGGGGCTCCCCGCGCTCGGCGGGGCCTGACGCCCGGCGGGGGCCTACTGCGCGCCCGCTCCGCCCGCCGACGCTCCGCCCACCGGCGCTTCGCCGGCGTTACCGCCGCTATTGCCGCCGCCACCAGCACCGCCAACTCCGGCGCCGCAAGCTGCTGGCTCCGCGTCCGGGAAGAAGGGAGCTGCGTCCACACAGCCGAGCCCAAAACTCGCCAACGGCAAAGCGCCGAGCAGCGAGGACGTAATGGCATCCACGACAACGCCGCACGTGCCGCTGTCTTCCCGACAGCAACCGGCAAAGCCATTGAGCGGCAACATCACGGTCTGGCCGCCCATCTCGAACGGGATGACGGAGCCCTCGGTCGCAGGGCAGGCTTCATCCAACTCGCCAGGTTGATCCACAGCCTGGCAGGCTTCGGTGAAGGAAGCGCCATCGGCCTCGAGGAACGTCGTCGTCACACCGCACGTGTCGCTGGAATCGGCTGGGCAACACGGATCGATGAACAGACCCGCCAGCGCGATGCCCACGGAGGAACAGCTTTCGGTCCCGCACTTCACGGTCATCGAGGTGTCGCTCAGGCCCGGCGGCAACGCCGCAGCGCCGCCCGTCCCGGGCCCGGCTCCGCCGCCGGCCGAGGCCTCGCCGCCAACCGACGAGCTCGTTCCGCCTTTAGCGCTGCCCGGATTGTCGTCCGTGTCGCCGCAGGCGATTGGCAAAGACACGCAAACCAACAAACCTAAGGCTAACGCCTTGCCCATTGAATTCGAATTCATGACAACTTGACAGTCTACACCAAAGCGCTGCTTCGCCAAGCTCTTGACCCCGCTGTCTGCGAGCCGTCAGGCCCGAGCCCGGCGCCGCAGGCGTGTCGCTCCGCCATTGCCACTGCCGCCGCCAAGCATGCCAATCACCTGATCCCATTGGTCGGGGCTCTTCATGAGCGCCCCAAACAGACTGGGCGGCAAGTGCCCGGCCGCTGCAAGCCAACGGTAGCGATCCACGCCGTGCACATCGAGGAACGACGCAATCTCCTCAAGTCGACTGACACCGACACCCTTGCACAGGCCAGATTCGAGCATGCCAACGTAGCTCCCAGAACGAACCCCCAGTTTTTTCGCTAGGTCTTTCTGGGTGAGCCCACACTCCATACGGGCGGAACGAATCAAACGACCAACTTTGCGCGTGGACCCTTTTGCGGCCATGAATTCTGGTGTCTCGTGCGGCTACGGTTGGAGGAGGCGCGGAACGACCGGCCTCCTCGCCACGACGCGGTGGGAGGGAACGAGGACCTGGCCAGCGCCCGGGAAAACGCCGACGGAAGCGAGCCTCGCTATGCCTGGAAGCGTAAACCGGCCCGACCGTCCATTGCAACCATGAATGATGGGCATTTTCATTTATGCAATGAACCCGGGCCAGCGGCAGCCGGATCCGCTCCCAAGTCCCAGCGCGAGACGCTGAGGGGGCCGCCTCGGTCAGCGCCGAGCCGCCTAGACCGACGCCGTGCTGTACCCCCGTCGCTAGATGTCGAGGTTGCGCACGTTGAGCGCGTTTTCTTCGATGAAGCGCCGACGCGGCTCGACCTGATCCCCCATCAGGACGCTGAACAGCTCGTCAGCCCGGACGGGATCACTCACCTTGACCTTGAGCAGCGAGCGCGCGTCTGGGTTCATCGTGGTCTCCCAGAGCTGGTCGGCGTTCATTTCGCCAAGGCCCTTATAGCGGGTGATCTGCAGGCCCTTACGACCCCGCTCGGCGATGAACGTCTCCAGGTCCTCGGGGCCCGTGAGCGTGAGCGGCTCTCCCTGACCCACCCGAGCGACGTAAGGCGCCGGGCCAATCGAACGAATGTCCTCGTCGATCGACAGCAGCTCCTGATACTCCGCCGACTCGGCCAGCTCCCAGTCGACCGAAGCCGTACGGCCTGAAGCACCGGGCCGAAACTTGACATCGATGCGACCGGCGCCGTGCGCCTTCTCCCAGTCAACCACAACCGTGAGCGGCGTCAGATCGGGATAGCGGCGCTCCAGCTCTTGCTTCAAGCGCTCCGCGGTCGCGTTCACCTTCGCCTCGTCTCGGAAGTCCGCCAACGGCAGCGCGCCGATTCGCAGCAGCGCCGCCACGACCCGCGCGTCGCAGCGTCGGTCAACCTTGGTCAGGATCGCCCGCAGCGACTTGAGGCGCGTAGCGAAATTGAACAGCGGTAGTCCGCTCAGCGCTGGCCCCTTGGTCGCCTGGACCGACATGTCCTCGATGCCAGACTCGGTGAGAAAGCGATCGAGCGCCGGTTGATCCTTCAAATAGAGCAGCTTCTTGCCCTTCTTGATGCCGAACAGCGGCGGTTGCGCGATGAACAAGTAACCGTTGTCGATGAGCTCACGCATCTGGCGGTAGAAGAAGGTCAGCAGCAACGTACGAATATGGCTGCCGTCCACGTCCGCGTCGGTCATCAGAATGACGCGGTGGTAGCGGAGCTTCGTCAGATCGAAACCGCCGTTGTCGCCGATGCCGCAGCCGAGCGCCGAGATGAGCGTCGCGACCTCTTGCGAAGCGAGCATGCGGTCGAGCCGAGCTCGCTCCACGTTGAGGATCTTTCCCTTGAGCGGCAAGATGGCCTGAAAATGCCGGTCGCGCCCCTGCTTGGCGCTGCCGCCGGCGCTCTCGCCCTCGACGATGTAGATCTCACTTATTGTCGGATCCTTACTCTGACAATCGGCGAGCTTGCCGGACAGGGTGGTGAGGTCCAGCACGCCCTTGCGCACGACCTCACGCGCCTTGCGCGCGGCCTCGCGCGCCTTGGCCGCGAGCACGGCCTTGTCCAAAATCTTACGGGCCGTTTGCGGGTGTTCTTCGAAATAGCGGCCGAGGTGCTCGCTGACCGCGTTCTCGACGATGCCCTTCACGTCGCTAGAGACGAGCTTGCTCTTGGTCTGTGAGTCGAAGCTCGCGTCAGGATGCTTGACGTGGATGACGCAGATCACGCCCTCACGGGTGTCGTCGCCGCTCAGGCCACTCTTAGCGTCCTTGAACAGGTTCTGGGCGGTGCCGTAGCTGTTGAGGGTACGGGTAAGCGCCGTGCGTAGACCCGTTAGGTGCGTACCGCCGTCCCGGTTGTGGACGTTGTTCGTGTAACACAGGATCTGTTCGGCGTAGGCGTTGGTCCACTGGATCGCCAAATCCACCGTGACCGGGGCCTTGCCTTCGCTGGACGGAAATTCTCCCATGAAGGCAACGACGTCATCGTGCACCGGCTCCTTCGCCTGGCTGAGCAGGGAGACGAACTCCTTGATGCCGCCCTTGTACTCGAAAGATTCCTGGCGCCCGTCGCCGCGCTCGTCCTTCAGATGCACCAGCAGACCTGAGTTAAGAAAGGCCAGCTCGCGCAGGCGATTGGCCAAAATGTCGAAGCTGTACTCGAGGTTGCTGAAGATCTCGTGATCGGGCTTGAAGGTGACCTTGGTGCCGGTGCCCTCGATTTCTCCGATCGGTGCGATGGGTCCAACCGGAGCGCCTCGGCGGTACTCCTGAAACCAGAGCTTACCTTCACGCTTGATCTCGAGGCGCAGCGTTTCACTCACGGCGTTGACGGCACTGACGCCCACGCCATGAAGGCCGGCGCTCACCTTGTAGCTTGCGTGGTCGAACTTGCCACCGGCGTGCAGCACCGTCATCACCACCTCGGCAGCGCTGACGCCACGGTCAGGCATGATGCCGACTGGAATACCGCGACCGTCGTCCTCAACCGTGACCGAACCGTCGAAATGGACGGTGATGCGCACGCTATTGCAGTAGCCGGCCAAGTGCTCGTCGACGGCGTTGTCGACGGCCTCCCAGACTAGATGGTGCAGCGCCGAGCCATCGTGTACATCGCCAATGTACATGCCAGGGCGCTTGCGAACGGCCTCCAGTCCTTCAAGCACCGTGATGCTGGCGGAGTCGTAGGAATCAGCGGGACGAGTCGATTCAGATGGGGTCAAAATGGGCGCTCCGACGCTAGGCCGGGAGTCAGCCTGGCGCAAGCACGAACCCGCATGAATTACGCTCGAATCGCCGCTCTATCACACCCGTCACGCCGGCTGCAGCTGGCCTTCGAGCATCCTGAAGTCAGCCCGGGCCGAGGCCGGGAAGGCGGCGATTTGGAACAGCTCGGGGCGCGTGGTCGTCACGAAGATCTGACCGGTGGTCGCCTCCAGAAAACCGAGCACAGATTCCATGCGCTGGGCGTCCAGCTCGCTGGACACGTCGTCGAGCAGCAGTACGGGGTGCGCTTC
>JANNWK010001057.1:0-2695 GCA_031408355.1 Myxococcales bacterium | reverse complement strand
ATTTTCGCCGTGCAGCGAGTGGTCCCAGGCAAAGCTCAGCACGGTGAGCGGTCGAAAATAGGCGCGGCTGTCGCCGGAACCTTCGGCGACCCAGAAGGGCTCCGCCAGGTAGCTGGCCAGCGGTTTCAGATCGCTCACCTGCGGCGAGTCCAGGATCAAGTGGCGATCGTCCCAAATCAGAGGCGCATCGAGCGTGCGAGCGTATGGGACCAGCACGCTGACCAAGACGGCAAGGAAGACCCACAGCTTGGGCATGAACCGCCATCATGCATCTTTCGTCGCGGCCAGCGGAGGGAAATGCCTTACATTCCAGCGGACACCACCGATGAGCTGCGCCCCCGACCTTCGCCAGCCAAAGCCGTGGTTTCGGAGCCAGCTCGCGCAAGGTTGGCTTCTGGTTGGAGTCGCCGCGGTGTCGACGTTCGCGTCCCTGGCGAGCGCAGGACGACTGCCGGCGACCGACCTGCCACAGCACGCACTGTTCCTGCAGCGTATCCTGGAAGGCGACACTGCCGTCTACGCCGTGGTGTGGTGGGCTCCCTACACGCTGCTGTTCTGGTTGGCCATACCGCTCGCGCCTTGGCTGGGACCTGCCCAGAGTATTTGGACCGTTACCGCGCTCGCGGTGGCGCTGGTTCCGGTCGCTGCGGCGGCGCTCGCCACGTCGCTACGTCGCTCTCCAGCGCTCGGTCTGTTCGCCTACCTCGCTGCCTTCTCGACCGTTCTGGTGTGGGGTTTCGCGTCTCTGATCCTGAGTGCGGCCATGTTCGGCTTCGCGATAGCTGCGGCAGTCCGATACTGCGCCAGGCCTTCCGCACTGCGCGGAGTGCTGCTGGCGCTGGCCATGGTTGCGAGCTACTGCGCCCATCTCCTCGGCTTCGTGGTGACGCTGGTCGCGGTCTGGGCGGTCGTGCTCACTTGGCCACGGCGGGTGAGCTTGCCGCTCCTGTGGCCGGCAGTCGTCGGCAGCGCGATCGACCTCTGCCTCGTCGGACTCTGGGCATTGTCCCTGCGAAGACCGTGGGCCATGGGCGCACCGGCGGATGTCTTCGGTCGTGAGGATCACGATGCGTGGCTGCGCCTCACCCAGCTTCCGTTTGCGGCCAGCGAGTTCGGGCGAGTGGGCGCGCTGCTCTCGTCCTGGCTGCCACTAGCTGCGCTTTTCGTGCTGGCACTCACGCTGTCGTTGTACCAGTACGCCCGTCTCGCCGGGCGTGCTCGCGCGGCTCGTGTGGCGCGCGCCCCGACGCTCCCGAAGCGCCTGCGCGCGCTTGGACGGCGTTTCGGTTTTTCGCTCGCGTTCAGCCTGGCTGGGGTGCTGTACTTCACGGTGCCGCTGTGGCTCGGTGAGACCTACCTCGTCTACCCGCGGTTCCTCCTATTCATGGCCGTCCTTGCCCCCGGCGCGCTGCTCGTCGCACGCCACCGAGTCACGCATGGCGTGGCCTGCAGCGCAATCGTTCCTGTGCTGTTCTTGATCGGAGCCGCCGGTAACGAAGCGCGGGTGAACGCGAGCCGGACGCAATGCGTAGACCGTCTCGCAGAGCGCGTGCGCCCGGGAGAGGCGATCCTCGGGTTGCGATTTGGAGAGCCAGCAGCGAATTACTCGGCCCCAATCGACCTGCATTTGGCGGCCGAGCTTGCGTTGCGTCGCCGCGGCAGCATTGGCATGGACTTCACCGACTTCGGAGCGGGCCCGGTCTCCTACCAACCAGGCTACGACCGCATCGTTGTGCCGGCCAACTTGGTCTGGGATGCACGGCTGTACCGGCACGACCAGCACGGGCGTGAGTTCACCGCCTGGCTATTGCATGGGCGAACGGATTTCAGCGATTGGGTCGCACAAAACCTGGGCAAGCGCCAAGCCGTTGAGGTGACGAGCTGTGGTCCCTGGACGTTGGCGGTCGACCGCAGCACTGAGGTCGCCACCCCACAGCATCGAGTGTTCATGCCCCACCAGCACGCGGTAGGGTCCTGCTCCCTCGCCCGACATCCCGAGCTGCTGGCAGGCGGGGACTCCTTGCTGAAAAGGGTAGAGTCCGCTCGACGAGGCCTGCCGTGAGTGCAGAAGCCGCGCGAGCCCGGAGCCCGGCGTCAAACTTCGTTCGGGCTCTGTTCGAACGGCCCGCCGTCTCGATGCTGCTCCAAGTGGTGCTCGTCGCGGTGATCCACCGCACGCTCTGGCGTGCGGCGCAGAGCTACGCGATCTTACCGGTCCCGCGCTATGCGCAATCGGAGTTGATCGGGTCGGCCCTGAGCCATCTCCCGTTTGCCGCTCTGCTCGTGATTACCACCGTGCCGCTGCTCTTCCGGCATCGGCGCATCGGCTGGGCGGAGCTCGACCCCGGCAAGCACACGCGCTGGTTCATGATGGTGCCAATCAGCCTATTGGCGTGGCTCGGTAGCACTTACAACATCAATCTCTTTTATGATCATGCGCACCTGTCTGGGCGGCTCTTGCTCGTGCTGCTGGCTGGCGCTTGCTGGTGGCACCCGCTGTTTGTCGCGCCCTTTGCGCTCTGGACCACGGTCATGCTCGGACAGCTCGACGGACCCGTGGCTTGGGCCGCTTGGCACTGGCCCGACAAGCGACTGCCGTTCGATACGCTGTTTCTTTGCAGCGCATTTCTGCACGTGCGCGCCTGGTCGCGACCGCATCGGCACCTCTTCGCTTTCCTGCTCTTGGTGCTCAAGG
>JANNWK010001056.1:0-3500 GCA_031408355.1 Myxococcales bacterium | reverse complement strand
TGATCACCGACCGCGACATCTGCATGGCGAGCCACCTTCAGGGCGTACCGCTGCGTGACGCCAGCGTCGGCAGCGCGATGGCGCGCGACATCAAGTGCTGCACAGCTCAAGACACCCCCGCTACGGTGCAAGCGATGATGCAGCAGCATAAGATCCGGCGGATCCCGGTGGTTGACGCCGAGCGGCGCCTGATCGGCATCATTACCCTGGCTGACTTGGCCCACGTGCTGTCGACGAGCCAGACGCTGGGCGGCGACGGAATGACCTGGACGGCCGTGGCGCACACGCTGGCCGCCGTTTGCGAGCCGCGAGCCAGCCGCTATGGGCAGCGCTACAGTGGCAATTCCGCCCGAACCGGCTTTCCCCCGCAATAGCAGGGGTTTCGGCGAACACGTGACCGTCTCCTGACGCCTGCGTGACCCGGCATTCGCTATCACTGTTGCCACGCCCACCGAACCCGAGTGCCGGGATGGTCCGGCGCGTGGCAACCGAGCCGAACAGCTATGCATCCAGTATCTAGCGCAGCGACCGACCACCGCATCGACGTTGTCCGTTCCTTGCCCTTCTTTTTCGTGCACGGCGTCGCCGTGGCGGGCCTATTTTGGTTCGGCTGGTCCTGGTCAGGGCTGCTACTGGCTCTCGGACTCTACGTCGTGCGCATGTTCGGCGTGACCGGCGCCTACCATCGTTATTTCTCCCACCGTAGCTACAAAACAAGCCGCGCGTTTCAGCTGGTGCTCGCTGTGCTGGCCATGACCAGCGTCCAGAAGGGCGTACTCTGGTGGGCCGCACACCACCGAGCCCACCATCGACTTTCAGATCAACCGGGCGATGTACATTCTGTCCTGCTGGATGGCTTCTGGTGGAGCCACGTGGGCTGGATCCTCGCACCGCGCAATCACGACACGGATTTCGAGCGCGTTAAGGACTTGGCTCGCTTCCCCGAACTGCGTTTCCTCAACCGCTACTACTACCTGCCGGCGCTGGCCTTGGTGGGGGGACTCTTGTGGGCGGGCGGGTTATGGGCGTTATTTTGGGGATTTTTCGTGTCCACCACGCTGCTATGGCACGGCACCTTCACCATCAACTCGCTGACGCATGTATTCGGAAGCAAGCGCTACGTCACCGAGGACAATAGCCGCAACAACCTGTGGCTAGCGCTGATCACGCTGGGCGAGGGGTGGCACAACAACCACCACTACTACCAGCGAGCCACCAATCAGGGCTTCTTCTGGTGGGAGATTGACGTCACGTTCTATGTGCTCAAGGCGCTCTCTTGGGTCGGCCTGGTCTGGGATCTGCACACGCCCCCGCCCCACGTTCGGGCCAGCAATCGCGTTCCAGCCGGTGCGGCATCGGCAACGGCGGCGCCCTCACTCGCTCCGGCCCCGCCAACTGCCGCTGCCTGACAATCACCACGACCCCAGCCGGGTGTTGTAGAAACGGGCCATGCAGAGACGCTTGGCCTTCCTCCTGATTTCGACGCTCAGCGCAGGCTGCGGCGCTGCCGGCGCGGCGAAAGGCCCGCAGGCGCCCACTCGGGCCGGGGGCGTCGCGGAGCACTCCGACACCGCAGCGACTGAGCCTCCGCCGGTGCTCGGCCTGGGCGCGCTCCCTGAGGGCGTCGCAGCAGCGCCCAAGGAATGCGCCCAGTATGGCCTGCCGCCCGCCGGCGACTGCCGCACCAACGCCGACTTCATGACGCGGCTGGCGGACGCGCTCGACCTGAAAGAGGTCGCGCGCGATCGCGCGCTCGGCTGCCTCGAAAGCGACGCGGCTGCTTCGCCGGGCCTGATGCGAGCCCTGCGCGCGCAGCTCGCGCCGCGAGGTTGCGCGGACGCGCTGGTGACGAGCGCAGAACCACCCGCCGGCGCTGAACGTGACGTCGCCGACACGCTCGTTGCTCTCGCGGTCGGGGCACGGCTCTTTCGCAGCGTGCGCGAACCTCCGCTGCCACGGCCGCCCTTTTCCAAGGTTGAATTCGTCAAGCACTTCAACGAAGTACTCAAGCCATGGGTCGCCAGCCAAGCGCACGCCGTGGACGAGTTGTCCAAGGTCGGCCCACGCCTCACCGGCTACGCGCGGGGGATTCTGGCGCTGGAAGCGGGACTGGCGGATCTGCGCTTCGTTTCCCTAGCGCGCGCCATCGAGCTGCCCGAGGAGATGAAGCAGGATCCGGAGATCAGCGAGACGTACCTCGTCGCGCTGGAACGCGCGCTTGAGCCGAGAGTGGCGCGCGGTCGCGATGCGGCCTTGGTGGGCCTGGGTGAGCTTTCCCGCCAGGGCGTCATCAATGACCCTCGCCTGACCGACGCACGGAAGCTGCTTTCTGAGCTCTACGCCGGGCGCCGCCTGGACGCGCTCGATCGCCTGCTCCTGCCGCCGCTGCCGCCGCTCGTTCAGGACACTCCCCTGCTGCGTGTTGCGGCTCAGCTTCCAGCCTTCTTCGCGCTCGACCTGCTCCCCTCGCTCGAGCTGGTAGATGCCCAGCTGCTGCGCGCTCGGCTCGAGCAGGGCGTTCCACCCGCTCTGTGGCTAAGCGGCACGCCCGCCTCGAAGTCGCCTGAGCTGCGAGCGCTGTCGGCCCACGCCCTGTTCCGGTTGGGCCAGCTCTACTTCTGGTCGGAGCCCTTCGTTCAGGCCGCCCGGATCAGCCCGGACCCTGCGGAGCCCGCCAGCGTGCTGCTTCAGGCCCTCGCCCGCGTGCTGGCCCGGGGCCCCCGCAACGCAGCCAGCATGATGCTGGGGTCGCCCCACATGCCCACCGAGCTCCGGAACACCGCCGACCTCGACGACTTGGCCAAGCTCAAGGGACCGCTGGCCGGCATGGCGGAGTTCGACGCAGCAGTCCTTCGTAGCCTCGCGCCGCCGCCCAACGCGCCTGGCTTCTGGAAGGAGCAAGCCGAGCGCTATCAACGCGCCCAGAAGAAGCTCGAGGCGCCCCTGGAGCGTGCAGCTGCCGCAGAGCTGGCCAAGGCGGCCAAGGACACCGAGCAGGCGCTCCGGCTTGAGGCAAAGCGTTAGCCGTGCGCCGTGCGTGCCGCGACCGACGCGCGGCAAATCGCCGAGCCTCCGCGAATAGAAGTTGCATTCCTGGCCGAAAGGGCTAGGTTCCGCCTCGCCTTGAGTCGGCCTAACGGCTTGCGCAAGGCGGTTCGGGGCGTAGCGCAGCCTGGTTAGCGCACCTGACTGGGGGTCAGGGGGTCGCCGGTTCGAATCCGGCCGCCCCGACCATCGTGAGACGGATACCAAAAGGGGGAGCGGCCGGGGATTGCCGGGCTGACGTCTCGCAGGCGTGCTCCAACGACGCGCGCTACGTCGCCGGGTTAGGGAGAGCTGCGAGGCCGCTGCCGGCTTCCGGCGGGGCACAAAACACCAACGCCCGCCGACTCTTTCGAGCGCAGCGGGCGTGTAGTGGGGCTTGGGCTACCGCGGACCCTAGACCCGCTTCAGCATGTAATCGTGAACCTTGCCGTTCACCACGTCTGGGAACCTGCGAG